>VBOC01000128.1:7945-11269 GCA_005877655.1 Ignavibacteria bacterium | reverse complement strand
TCCCGCTCGACAACGGCCTCGAAGACCTTCGGGGCAAAAGAGGCGATCTCTATCCGATCGAGAATAACCTTCGAGATCAATTCATCCGAGGAGGAAACTCCGAAATGAGCGAGAGCTTTGGGCGTGAGAAGCGTCTTTTCGGAGCGACCGTCGTGCTGGCGCATGACTGCATTCAGTGCGTCGCGGGCAATTGCAAATCCGCCCCCTTCATCTCCGAGTACTCTTCCCCACCCCCCTGCTCGGAGGAGGTTTCCCGATTCAGTCCGGTAGAGTGCGATCGAACCCGTTCCCGCGATGATGACGATGCCCGGCTTACCCGCCAGGGCTGCTTCCAGAGCGATCCGGGCATCGGTCTCTACAAGAATGTTTTTCAGCGGAAATTTCTTCTTCAGTCCGGTCGCGAGCATCGCGTTGACGAGCTCGGCTCGATCCACTCCCCGGCCGGCGCCGGCAATACCGAGAACGATATTCTGCAATCCCTCAGGAGGGCATCCAGCCTTCTCGCAGCATTCTCTCACGCATTCGAAGAGAACGTCTGCCGCACCCTGGATCCCGGCGATCTGTAGATGGCTCGGACCGGCGTGACAGTCCGCGACGATGGCACCGTCCAGTCCGACGATCAGAGCATCGGTCTTGGTCCCGCCGCCATCGATTCCTATCACATAACGGATCTGTTCCGGCATCACTTGCCCCTTCGCGCAAAGGTTGTCGGCAACTCGCGAAATGCCTCACAAATTATCGAAAAACGGTTTGAGAAGCAAGGCAGGTGTGAGCCGGGCGACGGATCGCTTCGGTCTCCCATTCGCCGTCCGTTGATACCTCCCGGCCAATCGGCGTGTCTTCTCTTCAAAAAGGATGCTCGAAGGAGAGGTAAAGAAACAAGCTCGAGCTTGTCTCGCCGTTCCTGAATGAGATGGGGATTCCGATTCCCGGCACCACCTGCAAACGCGAAAAGTTCAGGGCGAAGCGGGAGCCCGGGCTGATCACGAACTCCGTCTCACGGCCGGCAGCGCCGTTCGATTCGGCCGCGGCATTTGACACGATCAGGCTCTCTAACAAAAAGTTTAGGTCCGCCACCGGTCTCCAAACTGCACTCCCGCCGGCATAGTACGATGTCGGCGTCCCGGAGCTGAAAATGAATTTGCCTCCGAAGTTTACGTGATAAATAAGAAAGTCTGACATCTCCTTGCTGATTGGAACCGCGATTTGCAATCCGAACGACCCGTCTCCAAGCCCTCGATTGTGGTCCCCGGTCGGCAGAATCACGGACAATCGCGGTGCGACCCATGCCCAATCAGCCGCGGCAGCGAATTGATATCGGTAATTGATCAAAACATCGCCGATCCCGCGGGCAGCGCCGTCACCGATCGATTCATAGGGAATGGTGCAGCTGATCTGATGGGATTGCCCAACCGCCGGCCACTCCTGTGTGAATTGGTATAGCCAGCTCCGTTCCGAAGAAAGGCTAAGACTGAAGCTCGAAATGTGCTGAACGACCCCTTGCTCCTGATTGTACGCTTCTTCGATCAGGAAGGAGTTGTCCTGGATTCCGGGCTTCGATGACTGGATCGGGACCGGAGACGGACCCCGCCGCTCCTGGGGAAAACAAGTGCTTCCCGCCAGGAAGAGACCAAGCAAAAAGGTCATTGATCTTAATTGGTTCGTCAAACCAACCATAGACACTCCATAGGATAATCGCGGGCTCGACCTCAGTGCCTCGCCGAAGGAGACCTTGCCTAATCGGAGTAGATGTTCCCCTGGGCCGCCCGAAGCGTATTGCGCAATAGGATCGCGATCGTCATCGGGCCGACCCCTCCCGGAACCGGCGTAACCGCGGCCGCAACTTGCGAAACGGAGGGAAAGTGGACATCCCCGGTCAGTCGATAACCATTTTTTGCAGTAGGATCTTCGACCCTGTTGATTCCCACGTCGATCACGACGGCGCCGGGCTTTATCATGTCTCCCTTAATACTTTCGGCCCGTCCCATCGCCGCGATAAGAATATCAGCAAGCTTCGTGAGGCGGGACAGGTCTCTTGCGCCTGTGTGGGCCATGGTCACAACAGCATTGGCTCCCGGTTGTTTCTGTAGCAGAATATTGAGCAAAGGTTTTCCGACTATATTGCTTCGGCCGACGATCACGACGTGCTTTCCGCCGGGATCGTTGCCGCTTCGAACGAGAAGTTCCTGCACCCCGACGGGAGTGCAAGGCCTCAGGCATTCTTGTCCTGTGACGAGCCGGCCGACGTTCACGGGATGAAATCCGTCGACATCCTTCCGGTAATCGATCGTCGTAAGGACTCGGCTTTCCTTGATCTGTTCCGGCAGGGGAAGCTGAACGAGGATCCCGTGAATCAGCCGATCGTGATTAAGCCGGCGGATGAGTTCCAGGAGCTGGGATTCTGGAGTATTGGCGGGAAGTCTTTCAGTGATGGAATAAAAACCCATCTCCTCGCATCCCTTCCCCTTCATCCGGACGTACGCCTCCGATGCGGGGTTCTCACCGACCAGAATGTACGCGAGACCGGGGGTGATTCGACGATCCGCTTTCAGCTTTTCCGTCCCGGCCTTTACCTCCTGCTTGATTTGCGCGGCAATTTTCTTGCCGTCAATGAGCGTCGCCGGCATGCGCCAGATGGGTTATGGATATTCGGCGGAGAGGCATTGGCGACCAGTCTTTGCAGACTCGTTTTTGGGGATCAGCACCGGAGGGCGAGAGTCAAGCAGTATCCGGCCGTGCATCCTGGGTTTCTAGAAGGCGGGATAAACGAAGCTTTCGCACTTCAGTGCCTTCCCGGTTTCCGCATCGGCCTGGATGTATACCCCGGAGAGTCTGACATCGTGTGACGCCAGCTCATACTTGTAGGGGGTTTGATGGATGAACCGGCGGATGGCAATATCTTTCTTTAGACCAATAACGGAATCGTATGGGCCTGTCATCCCCACATCGGTGATGTAGGCGCTTCCCCTTGGAAGGATTCTGGCGTCGGCCGTCTGGATGTGTGTGTGTGTGCCGAGGAGCGCCGTGATCCGGCCGTCGAGATGCCATCCCAGTGCCATCTTCTCGGCGGTCGCCTCGGCGTGCATATCAACGATGATAACTTTCGTCAGCTCCTGCATCTTTGCAACCGCCCACTCCCCCCTCTTAAAGGGACAATCGAGGGCCTGCATGTAGACGCGACCCTGCAGGTTGAGCACCCCCACCTTTCCCTTCTCGCCCAGATCGTACACGATGAAGCCGTTTCCGGGGTTCTCGGATGGGTAATTGAGCGGGCGCAGGACATTTCTATTGCTGGAAAGGAGCTTTCGTGCCCCCCAATTATCC
>VBOC01000128.1:2479-7886 GCA_005877655.1 Ignavibacteria bacterium | reverse complement strand
GAGATTCTCCCCGTTGGCGACGCAAAAGTCGATTGCATACTTTTGAACGTACCCCTTGATCAGTGTCTCGGTGAGATCGAGACCGGGCTTGCCCACGATATCGCCGATGAAAAGGATGTTCAAGATTTTCTGAGACATGAGGTTCGGTTTGTTTGACGCGAAACCTGGTATGGCGGCAACTCTCGAGCCGGAGCGCCGAAATATACGAAAATTTGAGTTAACAAGGAATTTTTCTATCTTTACTTCCGAATCGATTGCATAATTGACAATAGGAGTTTCATGGCTGGCAAGGAAATTAACACGAAGACAACCCCGGATGTAAGGTCGCTCGAGCCGCTTTCGGATCATGGCATCTCTGTCCACACAAAAACTCTTACGCGATGGTACCAGCTCATCCATCTCGGCAGATTGGTGGATCTCAGGGCGGCCACGTACGTCCGTCAGGCGAAGGGCTGGTCTTATCATTCCTCGTGCGCAGGTCACGAAGGGATTCAATTGATCCTGGGTCTCTCCTTCCGCCAGGGGAAAGATTTTCTCTTCCCTTACTATCGTGATATGATGACATGCCTTGCAGCAGGAGTTTCTGTACAAGAAGTCATCGAAAACGGTCTCTCAAAAGCGAGCGACGTCGGATCGGGCGGACGGCACATGAGCAATCACATTTCGAAACCGTCCATCCGGGTGCAGAATGTATCATCCGCCACAGGCAGCCACGGCCTGCACGCCGTGGGAGTGGCACGGGCCATCAAAAGCTATAACGGGGACGAAGTCGCGTTTGCGAGCTTTGGTGACTCAGCGGTTTCGGAAGGGTTTGTCTACGAAGCAATCAGCGGGGCTGCGCGGGAAAAATTGCCGGTCATCTTCGTGATTCAAAACAATCGGTACGGTATATCCGTGCCGATACAGGAACAGTCGGCGAATGAAATCGTCTCCGAGAATTTCGTCGGATTCAAGAATATCAAGATTGTCAACTGCGACGGAACCAATGTGTTCGATTGTTGGGGCGCACTGCAGGCGGCCCTGGATTACGTGAAGTCCGGCGAAGGCCCTTCGATCATTCACGCCAGTTGCGTGCGTATCAACTCGCACAGTAATTCCGACCGCCAGGAACTCTATCGCGCTCCGGAGGAACTCGCTGAGGCGCAGCGGTTCGATCCCGTGCAGCGGTTGAGGAGGTACCTTCTCACCGAGGGTGAGATCTCCGAAGCAGAAATAAAGCTCATTGAGGATAAGAATAGCGAGTTGGTCGAATCGGCGGCTGCACATGTCGAGGCAGAGCCCGATCCGGATCCTGCCACGGCGCTCCTGCACGTCATCCCGCCGGCGTACGACCTCGCCCAGGAAGACGATCCCCGTGCCCAGCAGGCGCCTGATGCCCCGATGTTTACACTTCGTGAGGCGATTACCGAAACACTCAAGGAGGAGTTTCGGCGCAATGAGAACACCTTCCTCTGGGGCCAGGACGTCGCTTCAAAGGAAAAGGGGGGCGTCTTTAATGTAACGAAGGGGATGCAGGCTGAGTTCGGACATCGCCGGGTATTCAACGCACCGATCGCAGAAGATTTCATCGTCGGGACCGCAAATGGTTTTTCCCGCTATCGGAAGGATATCTGGGTGGTGATCGAGGGAGCGCAATTTGCCGATTACCTGTGGCCTGCCATGGAGCAATTGATCGAATGCTCCCACGAGTATTACCGGACAAACGGACAGTTTGCCCCCAACATTGTGATGCGACTTGCTTCGGGTGGGTACATTGGAGGAGGGTTATATCACTCGCAGAGTCTTGATGCAACCTTTGCAACGATGCCGGGCCTTCGCGTTGTCATGCCCTCATTCGCAGACGATGCGGTGGGCCTGATGCGCATGGGGATGCACAGCCGGGGCTTCACAATCTATATCGAAAACAAATTTCTCTACAATCAGTTTTTCACGAAAACGCCGCGTCCATCTCCGAATCACATCGTGCCGTTCGGTAAGGCACGCTTGCGGCGAGAGGGGTCGGACTTGAGTATCGTAGCGTGGGGAACTCCGGTTCACTATGCGATCAGGGTCGCAAACAAGATGGCAGACGAACACGGCGTCGACGTGGAAGTGCTGGATCTGCGCTCGATCAACCCTCTCGATACCGAGGCAATTCTAACAACCGTCAGAAAAACGGGGCGACTCCTCGTGGCCCATGAGCACCCTCTCTTCGGAGGGTTCGGCGGCGAGGTGGCCTCCCTGGTTACCGAAAACGCATTCCAGTACCTCGATGCGCCTCCCATGCGCGTTGCGTCGAAGAACTGCCCTGTTCCCTTTGCCCGCGTGCTGGAACACGCCGTCCTCGTTCAGGAGGATGATATCCTTCAAGCCGCCCTGAAGCTCGCCGCGTTCTGACTCTCCCTTTTTGAAATCGCAATTTGCGATTTCAAGTATTGGAATGGCTCCCTTAGGTTCCATCTCAAGCAAGCCGAAATTTCCGCTTCGCCCCGGCGTTGTAGATGTTCGGAAAGAAAAAGTTCAGAATCGGAAATAACCTCGCATCCTTTCCCGCCCGGTACGAGAATTTCGGATTTTGCGTTCGGATGACCTTCGAGACGAGCTCCGCAACAATCTCGGGAGGAGGGGCGTTCTCGGCGGACGCCAAGAGTGCACTGAGCACCTTCGGGCGAATTCCGTCGTAATCAGAGATCCTCTCTGTAGCTGACACAAATGAGTGGTGAATATTTGTCTTGAAGAACCCCGGCTCTATCACCGTCACTCGTATATTGAATGTCTCGAGCTCGTACCTGAGAGATTTCGAGTATCCCTCCAGCGCGTGCTTTGAGGCGGTGTAAAACCCCTCGAAAGGCACACCCACCAAACCTGCGAGCGATCCGATGTTGATGATGTGACCCTTCCGTTGACGTCGAAAAACGGGGAGGACCGCTTTCGTGACCCGTACGCATCCCCAGAGATTGGTCTCAAACTGAAATTTTGCCTGCTCAAGAGTCGTTTCCTCTATAGCGCCGACAACCGCGACCCCCGCATTGTTGATCACAGCGTCTATTCTCTCTGTCCGAGAAAGCAACGATTGAATACAATCACGGACAGATTCGTCGGAGGTGACATCAAGTTGCAACATGTCGAAATTCACCCTCTCTTTAACCTTCGCGGGGGCTCTGCTCGTCCCGTAAACTTTATGTCCTTCGGATGCGAGTTTATTCGCAATCGACAGACCGAAGCCGGAAGATGCGCCCGTGATAAATACGACCTTTTTCTCTCTCATAATCCTATCTTGGCAAATGGGACAAGACTGCTGCAATAAATACCCAGCCCCTGATTTTCATGGCGCCCTGTATTCCTCGATTTCGACCGCCTCTACCAACACACGCCCGCTGAACCGTGCAGATACGTGTCTTCCTCCAGTTGGTTCAGCATGAAATCGGCCACATCGGCCCTCGAAATCCGCACCGTCCAGATGAAGTTGCCAACCTTGGGACCATGGCGATAGGAGTTTCTTTTTTTGCCGTTTGTCAAGGCTCCCGGTCGCACGATCACCCAATCCAGATTGCTCGAGCTGATCAACCGCTCCTGCCGCATTTTGTCCCAAAAGTAAAGGGGCAGAACGGCGGGGATTATGAAAAAAGTGTAGAACAGACCCATTCGTCCGACGCTGTCGCCGAGGCCCAGAGACGTTTCGCAGACGAAACGCTGAACTCCCTGGATTTCCATTGCGCGCAACAGATTCCGGGTTCCCTCGGAAACGATACGTGCCGTAGAGAAGTACCGATGATGGCCCAGAGCGGAAATCACAGCTTCCTGTCCGTGCACCGCCGCCTCGACGGAAGAATAGTCCAGCACATCTCCCTTGATAATCTTTAGTTTGGGATGTTGGATAGAAAGCCTCGATGGATCTCGAACGAACGCCGTGACAGTGTGACCGCGCTCCAATGCTTGATTGACGAGTTGGCGGCCGGTCCCGCCGCTGGCTCCAATAATTAATACGCGCATCGAACGTTTCCTGCCTGCTCCGGATGAGGCCCTGGTGCGCGACGGCACTCTTGGACGTGCCAGCCCCATTGAAAGCGCGCCTGAGTACAATATCCAGAGAAGAAAAAGTTTCATATAAGATAGTTGTTCTTTCTGAACTTGTCCCGAAATTGAGCAGGTGCAAAAAGTAATGTCATTTCGACCACTTATTTCAAGAAATGGTCGTAGATCAGGCGCGATATTCGTGCGACTGCGAGGGTCGCCCGGTTATCGACTTGTTCTCCGAGGTCCTTGGATTGGTCGCAGAAAATTGCATAGACATACCGCCCTTTCGAGTTGCCGACGACCCCCACATCGTTCTTCACCTCGTCAAGAGATCCGGTCTTATCGGCTATCCAGAGTGTCGTGTCGTCCTGAAACGGCAACAGCCGGGCGGCCTGGAGCATGTCCTGTTGATTACGCATGATCGCGATCATAGAATCGGACGTCGTGGAATCGATAATTTCCCTGCGCGCAATCCGTTCGAGCAATTTCAGCATGTCGTCCGGGCAGCTGACCCCGATCCCGAACCTGCGCCAGGCCCAGCCCCTTCATTCTGCTGTTGACCGCCTCCAGTTTCTCATCGTGCTGCGTTCCGAATTGGTCGATGACATAGTTCGTCGCGGTGTTGTCGCTGAGAATAATCATGAGCGTTGCGACGTCGATCAAATTCAGGCTCTGCCCGCCGTGAAGGTACTGCAGGATGCCTGAACCCGGCTTCTTGAGACTGTCGAGCAGCCGGATAGGTTTGCCCCCCAGATCGGGCTGCTGCCGGAGGAGGTAGAACAGCTCGACGAGCACGGGCAGTTTGATCACACTTGCGGTGGGAAAGAGTGAGTCGCCGTTCACTCGTATTTCCTCGCCCGTCACCAGATTCTTTGCGGCGACGCCAACCCGTCCGCCAAAGTCCGCCGCGAATCCGCGGATCCGTTCTTCCACCGCAGAGTGATCCTGCGCCGCAACGCCGAACCGCGCGATGAACAACAGAATGATCAGCCGGTATGCCATGTGCCTCTGCCCTCCTCTACGCCGCAAGGACTTTTTTTCATTCACGTCCCAGACCATCATGAAAGCGCTTTCATCTTTCCAGATGCCTCGACGTACGCGTCTCATGGAACGGTTTGCGAGGTTTCTCCCGCATTCGCTTATCGATCCGTTCGGCGAGCCATTGAAAGTACTCGCCAAGAAATGGATCGGGCTGCTTTACGCGCATGTCCAAAAACATTATTTTGTATTTCTCC
The DNA here is from genome assembly GCA_005877655.1 of Ignavibacteria bacterium. Taxonomy (GTDB): domain Bacteria; phylum Bacteroidota; class Ignavibacteria; order UBA10030; family SZUA-254; genus VBOC01. Next base: position 2,655 of record VBOC01000128.1, on the reverse strand, counting down.
CACGCAGTTGTGACTAATGAACCTAGCGTCTTATCGACGAGGTCAATATTTATTAATCGTTCCGCGACAAGAAGGCCTAGCGATTCCATCTCTTGCGCGAACTGAATGAAAATAACCTGCTCACCATCAGGGAGCGCCCGCATTTCTTCTCGGCTCGAGGGCAAATCGTGCGAGGT
>VBOC01000128.1:0-2448 GCA_005877655.1 Ignavibacteria bacterium | reverse complement strand
TGTGCGATGCCAAATATGAGCGCCACGATGAATGTGAGCGTGAGCGCAACATTGGCGATGAGGGCAATTAAGTCGTTCGTCATACAATTGTTGGAGGTGGTACAACACTCATTTACTTGAAGATAGGCAATTATCGAAAAACTTCCGGGAGGCCATCATCCGATTTCCTTTCTTGCCTCGTTCTTTTTCATCCTCGCCTTGACCAGCTTCTTTATGAGCCCAAGAGGAAGTTTCTTGTTCAGGGGAAATCGGATGGTTGCTTTCGCAGTCTCATAATTGGTCAGCTCACTCTTGTGTTCCTCTATGACTGGCGTGGGAACATAAAGTCCGATGTGTTTCTTGAAAGCCGCAAAATACGCCAAACGCCCTTTATAGCCATAATATGGCATACCGTAACTGATGCGCTCTTCGGCATCTGGCGCGGCTTTTCTGATTACGGTCCGAATCTCTTTAAGTTTCCGGCGCACTTCTTTTGGAGCTGTTGCGATGTAAGCGTCCACATCCTTGGGCTTCGGCATTGTTTTCATAATGTTCCGGGTGTTTTTCAAACAATCATATTTTCAGCGACGCGCCTTGGCGTTTCAGACGAAGAGGCCGCTGCATCACTGATTCTTTCTACTGACGACGAAGCCGATGACAATTCCACCTATCGCCCCAAAGCCAAGTATCGGTCCGAACGCGCCGGTGATGATTGCATCGGGTATACTCATCAACAAGCTGATGATGAGACCGTTGACCCACCCTGCAAAGGGAAGCGCCGTATTGGGAATTAGAAAACCTATGGCAAAGCGACTCGTAAAGGCTCCAGCCATAGCAACATGCCGATGTGGTAGCTCCATAAACAGCATTGGAATGATGTCGATAATGCCGAACGCCAACCCTGCGATGAGACCGACTTTCAGTCGTGACATTTATTCTCTCCGATAGTTTTTGCGGTTATGCGAGAGTGAATGCCTCTCTTAACAATCGAGCGACCGATCTATCCAATTCCCGCTCTTGCGATTCCGGTTGAGTTTGCTCTTCCCGCGTTTCGGTTTCTGTGGCGAGCGTTTCGAGACGAATCGGACTGGTTGTTATCGGTCTTCTCCGACCCATTGACCGATCGTAATTCTGTGGCCCTCGGGCGATGCCACTGAGAATTCACGCATGTCCCAGGGCTTCGTTTCGAGTGGAGAGAGAATCCTGATTCCCTTACTTTTCAAATCTTCGTAGTAGCCGTCCACGTCGTCAACGCGCAGATAGCCAAAGTAGTTGTGGTCACCGAGCTTACTTGGATGCAAGGCGTCGCGACAGTCTCCAAGCATTATCATGCAGTTGTCTCGCTTAACAAAGATCCAGCCCTCGGGCTTCAAGACTACCTTGAAGCCGAGTTTCTCAAAAAAGCTTGATGAACTTTGAAGATCATGGACGGCCAACACGTAATGGTTTTGAAGTATGGTTGCCATAGACTATCTCCGCATGAAACGTCTGAGTTTCCGATCAACTCCCTAAGCAGATGTCGATGCCCCATGGCCTCTAACGATGCCTGACCACCGCTCATCCCTCTTTGCCGCCGAAGTCTCCTCGACGCGAGTTGAAATAGTCCACACGTGGCCCGCCGGATCAACAATCCGCCCGGTGCGGTCGCCCCAAAACTGATCCTTCGCCGGAAGCAGAACCCTCGCCCCGGAGGTTACCGCCCGCCCGATCGCGCCGTCCACATCATCCACATAAACGTAGATCACCACGGGCGAAGCGCCATCCGGCTCCGGAGCTCGGCTCGACAGCGTCGGCCACTCTGCTTCAATAATGACCATCGCTCCGCTGATCGTCAAAAGCGCGTGAGCCACGGTCCCATCTGGACCTGGCCGGCGCCCCAGCTCCGCCGCACGAAACACGGTTTTGCAGAAGTCAATTTCGGCCGCAACATCGCGGCACACCAGCATTGGCATCAAAGCTGACGAGCTGTCGGGTATCGGTTTCACTTTATCCATAGGCGCGTTTCCTCCGGACTTTTATTTCGTTTGCGCGTCAATTAAGAATCTCCGCGCTTCATCAAGCGCTTCACGTTTTGAATTGCTGCTCGAAATGTCGATGAGCTGGCGATAGAATATCGCAGCCCTTTGTAAACTGTCGATGGCCTTCGAAGCGCGGGCTGCACCCAGGAGCGAGTTAAATCGAAGCGCGTTCCCCTCGAGCGAACGATCATAAGCATTGCAGGCTTCGGAGGCCCTTCCCTGCTCGAGCAGAACGTCTCCAAGGAGTTCGTATGCCGGCAGCGTGGGCGCCGGAGTGACAGGGTGTTTAGGTGTTGAGGCCTCAAGTTCGGCGGCTTTAGTCATCAACGTAATACTTGAATCATGTTTGCCCTCCGCATCCGCTAGCCAGGCTGTAAGCTCAAGACGTAGGACACGGATGTGGCGGGTGAAAAGTACTTCATTCGATTTTTCGGCAACGGACTCGAGTTCC
>VBOC01000125.1 GCA_005877655.1 Ignavibacteria bacterium | reverse complement strand
AGTCTCCCTTTCGAGTAATGGCAATACGGCAATCGTGGGCGGATCTTCCGACGATAGTTATGCCGGTGCGGCATGGGTATTCACACGCTCAGCCGGTGTGTGGACGCAGCAAGGAACGAAGCTTGTCGGGACGGGCGCCGTGGGTCTTGTCAATCAAGGTTTCCCGGTCTCTCTTTCGGGTAATGGAAATACGGCAATCGTGGGCGGAAATCGCGACAATAGTAATGCCGGTGCGGCATGGATGTACGTAAACGGACAGCCGCGTATCGCCTCGGCGAAGGATGTGCCACAGGACCAGGGAGGAGATGTGTTCGTAAACTGGAACAATTCATCGGGCGACGTGCCGCAGGTGGCGACAGTGACCTCATACTGGGTGTGGCGAGGCGTCCGCGCTTCCGGCCCGCTTGAAGGCGCAGTCGTCCTTAACAGAAACGAATACGTCCAGCGAATTTTCGAAGGGCAAATGACCAACTCCAAGGGATCCTTCGGACAAGGGGGGAATACTCCGGCCTTTTCGGCTCAAGCGTTAATGACGCTCGTGACTCGTGGAGGAGCGTCTCCTTTAAGTGGTGACATCTACTGGCAATACATTACGAGTCTCCCATCGCATGGGCTTCAGCATTACTCGTACGCCAGCCCCACGCTGGCGGATTCAACGGCCGATGGTATTCCGTGGCGATACTTCTTCATCACCGCCGCGACAGATGCTCCGGACGTCTATTGGGACTCGCCTGTCGACAGCGGATACTCGGTGGACAACCTGCCGCCGGGGGCAGTAACATCAATTGCAGCTCAGGCTCAGGCCGGTCCAACTGTTCATGTGCACTGGGCGAGGGATGTCGCCGATCCTGACGTCGGTTATTATGAGCTTCACCGTTCAACCTCAAGCAATTTCATACCGACGAGTTCGACCAGGATCGGCCGGACAAGCGATACGACAGGCGTTGATGGCTCTCCTGTCACCGGTACCGTCAACTATTACCGGATCGTAACTGTCGACATCCACGGCAATAAGAGCGCTCCCTCCCCCCGGGCCTCCGCGGCTGTTTCCGGCACAGCCCAGTATACGGTGGCAGACAATTGGAACATGGTCTCTGTGCCGCTGACCGTAAGTGATTATCACAAGACGGCACTCTATCCTACGGGAGTCTCCAATGCCTTCGCATATCAGGGAGGGTACGTCGTTCAACCGACTCTTGCAAATGGAGTAGGCTACTGGGTGAAGTTCAATGGGAATCAAAGTGTCTCGATGACCGGTTTCGTACGAACGATGGACTCGATTGGCGATGTGGCGGGGTGGAATATGATCGGTTCAATAAGCGCCGCGATCAGCGTTTCCAGCATCACTACCGTCCCCGCAGGCATTGTCACGTCGCAGTTCTTCGGTTATAATAGTGGGTACCAAATCGCATCGACGATCGATCCGGGGCAGGCGTACTGGGTGAAGGTAAATCAGGCGGGGAAGCTCTATCTTGCGTCATCGGGCGCCTCGCCGCAAGGAGGGCCAATCAATATCGTTGCGGGGAGAGACACTCCGCCTCCTCCGCCGGATCAGACCGGATCTGCGCAATGGGGATCAACCCCGACAGAGTTTGCACTTGGGCAGAATTATCCCAATCCGTTCAACCCTTCGACCACGATATCATATTCCTTACCCGTAGATGTGCACGTAGTCTTGAAACTCTTTGACGCTCTCGGCCAGGAGGTGATGACGATCGTAGATGAGACCCAGAGCGCCGGCTATAAATCTGTCACAATTGAGGGGAATGCTATTCCAAGCGGGGTATACTGCTATCGAATCACCGCGGGCGCTTTTATCGGCGTCAAGAAACTGCTTTTGATCCGCTGAGTGCCAAGCTAAACTGTACCAAATCTTGTCGGGTGAGGGAGGGAAGGCGCTGTGCTCCAAGTCACCAGCTTTATCGGTAGGATGCCGGAACAGGAGTGAGTTTTGCCGACTCACTGATATACCCCACAGGACCGCGGAATTTAGAAGTAAAGAACTTGACTTTCGCAAATTATATTCATATATTTGAATGTATGAATATAGATAGCCGTTCCCATACTGCAAGTACAAGAACATATGACCAATGGAGCCTTCATGAAATCAAGACCGATAATTGACGCAGAATTTGAACAGGAAGTACTAAAGTCCGATCGACCCGTGCTGGTGGATTTCTGGGCCGACTGGTGCGGTCCGTGCAAGATGATTGCACCCATTGTCGATGAGATCGCAGCCGAATATGAAGGCCGGCTCAAGGTAACGAAGATGGATGTGGATGACAACCCGCGCACCGCGATGCAATACGGCATCCGGAGCATCCCGACACTGCTGGTATTCAAAGGCGGGCAAGTCGTCGAGCAGATTGTCGGAGCGGTCGCAAAACGACATCTCGTCGAGAAGGTCGCCCCCCACCTGAATTGAGAGAGAGGGCGTTTTAAAGGGAGGGGATCGGTTAGGACATCTGTCCTTATTTTACAAGCAGCATCTTCTTAAGGCCCACAAAACCCCCGGCCTGCAGGCGATAGACGTAGAGTCCCGTCGGCAGGTGGAGCGCATCAAACTCCACTGATTTGACCCCGGCTTGCTGAACCTCATCAGCGAGAATTGCGACAACCTGCCCAAGCGTGTTGAACACCTTTAACGTGACCCGGCTCTGGACAGGGAGGGCGTACTCGATCCGGGTCGTGGGGTTAAATGGATTCGGATAATTCTGTGCGAGTGAAAATGCAACCGGCCGCGACGCTTCACCGGCAACTTGCACGGAGATCCGATCGGCGGGCGTCCGCAGAAGGATCGGATTCCCCTCCTTAAGAGGGAATTTTCCTTCCGGAGAAGCGAGAGTCATCCCCGGAGCCCCGCGCCGGGATGCCGTCTTAACCGTGACCGGATAATTAAGCGTCGCGATCAGGATCACAAAGGTCTGCGATTTTCCCTCTTCCCATCGTTCCATCATCCTGCCTGATGCGTACCGGACATCGAATGCACCCTCAGGCGGTGGGGGAGGAAGCTGGAAGGCGTTCATTTCCGATGATCCCTCCGACGGAGGGCTCACGTAGAGTGTTTGCTCTTCACCGAGAGCATCCTCAAAATGAAGTTGTGAAGCATTGCTCAATAGATCCTCGGCAGGATCTCCGGTGCCCACCTTCGGCGCTGATTCAGAGGAGGAAACGATGAGGATTCCAGGAGCCTTCGCTTTTACCCAGTAGCCCCTTCCCGGCTCGATAACGCTCGACCGTAGATAAGCGCTATTGAAGCCAAAATAGCTTGAGATGATATTTCCGGACGGCATTTGCCGAAGCGTGCCTGTCGGCACGCTGGCGGAAACCGATCCGATGAGATTCCAACCCGACTTAAGGTCGATCGTGTCGACCATTCTGGGAGTGCCGCCCGTTTCCATCACGACAGGCCCGCCGGGAAGCCTGAGCCAATAGCCCGATCCGGGTCGAAGCCGCTCGACAATTTGGTATCCGTTGCTTTGGCTGTAAGCAAACGCCTTCGATCCGGCGGATGGGAAGACGGAATTGGTCCGAAGATCAGAGTGATCGAACGGGACCGAAACGAGATTCCAACGGTTTGACGCAGGGACGATGAAGGTTTTTTCGGCCGCGAAAGCTGATCCGGCGTATGTGTTATCCACCGCCTGCACGCTCCAGTAATAGACTCCGGGCGAGAGGATCTTCCCCACGTAGGCGGTGTCATATTGTGTGTTGCCAAGTCGTGGAACACGTCGATATCCGGTAGCGATATCCGAATGAGCCGAAAGAATATCATTTCCCCGCTGGGTCCTGCCGATGTGCATGTTGTAGGAGATCGCTCTTGATGGACTCTGGTTGTCCAGTGAACTTTTCCAATTCAGCACGACCGATCCGAGTACGTTGATCGCAGAGGTCAGGCCTGCAGGGGTTTTGCGGCGCCGGCCCCGGGGTCCCAGCCGTTGAGGGCAAAATCAAGGTCGCCGTCGTTATCATAGTCTCCCCAAACGATCGAACTGTACCAAGCGCCCGGAATCGGAATATTCATGTCGGTGAATGTATCGTTGCCATCGTTTCGGTAGAGCTTGGTGATGACGGTGGCGCCAAAATCGGGCGAGCCGATCACGAGGAGGTCGAGGTCGCCGTCATTATCTAAATCTCCCCACGACACCGAAGATAAGTCGACATCAACCAGAGGGGCCTGGATGTCGGTGAAAACTCCGTTTCCGTCGTTGCGGTAAATTCTTGTAATTGGTCGCTGAGGGTCGACATCGGACAATCGTCCGGAGATCACGAGGTCCAGGTCCCCGTCGTTATCATAATCGGCCCATGCTACCGCCGACGCCCAGACCGGCGGAAGGGAGGTTGGGACCTCGACAAAGGTGCCGTTGTCGTTGCGGTAGAGCTTTGTTGTTCCCGCGGTGTAGTTGTCTGTCAGGCCGGTCACGATAAGGTCGAGATCACCATCGTTGTCGTAATCCCCGAACGCGCACGAAGCACCCCAGACCCCTACGAAGGAATTCGGCGATTCCGTGAACGGGGCTACGCTGTCCGAAGGATTTCCTTTCGCGCCGTTGTTATGGTACAGTTTGGTGAAGATAGAACCTCCGTCATCGGGAGAACCGGTCACCAGGAGATCGACGTAGCCGTCGTTATCATAATCGCCCCACGTCGCCGTTCCGGCCAGCTGCATGAATGGAGCCCTCATTCCGGCAAAATGACCATTTCCATCGTTCCGATAAAGAATCGAAACCGAATTTTGGTTCCGCGGTCCCATCGACCCATTAATGAAGAAATCCAGATCGCCGTCATTATCAAAATCTGCCCATTCTGCACCGTTGTTATTGTGAAGCCCGACAAACGGTATGTGCGAATCGACAAAACTGCCGCTGTCATTCCGGTAAAGAATGGTATAATTATCGGTCGGATCGTCCGCCAATCCGTTTACAAGTAGATCGAGGTCGCCGTCATTATCGTAATCCGCCCATGCGACGGTGCCGTGAGCCAATCCTTTGAGCGGCGCATTGATGTCACTGAAGAGCTGATTCGTATCGAGATGCAGATCAACGGTGAAGCCCTGCTCCGGGGAAAACTGAGATCCTTCGAATCCATTATCGACTGCCTGTACGGACCAATAGTATGTGCCGGGAGCGAGCCGGTTGATCGACCACCGTGTGTTACCGTTCGCGTTTCCCATGCGGACGACTTTCTGTACTCCGCTAGAAGGATCCGACATCGGCGACATGACGTCAAGGCCGCCGGCAGATTTTCCAATTCGAAGGTTGTACGATAATCCCGGCTGAGGAGTCTCGCCATCCGCGGAAGGATCCCATAAAAGATTCACCGTATCACGGGAGAGAGTAGACTGGAGATTTTTCGGCGGGAGGGGATGTGTGTTCGCTGAAAATGTGCCTGAGCCGAGATTATTTCGATAGATGCGCGTGGTCGCGCCGCCATTTGTAAATCCGGAAATCGCAAGATCGAGATACCCGTCCCCGTTATAGTCGCCCCAAGCCAGCGAGCTGTACGATGTGCCCGGAATCGCCACGTCCATATCGGTAAAGACTCCGTTCCCGTCATTCCGATAGATCTTTGTGACCACCGTCGCCCCGAGGTCCGGAGTACCAGTTACTACCAGGTCAAGGTCACCGTCGTTATCAAAATCCCCCCATGCGACCGCCGAGAAATCCACATCGATGAGCCGGATCCCCGAATCTACAAAATGTCCGTGATCATTCCGGTATATCCTTGTGATCGGTTGTTCGGGATAAACATTTGACAGCCTTCCGGTAATCGCAAGGTCAAGATAGCCGTCGTTGTCGTAATCCCCCCACGCGACGCCAGCCGCCCAGACGGGAGGAAGATCCGTCGGCACCCAATGAAACACGCCTTTGTCATTGCGATACAGCTTTGTATTCCCGGCGATATAGTTATCCGTCAACCCTGTGATAAGCAGATCCTGGTCTCCATCATTATCGTAATCTGCGAAGGCGCACGACGCCCCCCAAACGCCCATCAGGGGCATTGGAACCGTCGTGAACGTTCCGTCGCCGTTATTGTGGAAGAGATCGGATTGGATATCGCAGCAATCATTCGGTGAGCCCGTGATGAGGAGGTCGATATTTCCATCGCGGTCGTAATCCCCCACGGCCGCGGTCCCTGCAAGCCCGATGAATGGCGTGATTACTTCCGTGAAGATCCCCCCTCCGTCATTGTGGTAGAGCTTCGAGACGGGATTCTGGTTCCGGTTCGGTCCCACGGCGCCATTGACGAAAACATCGAGACGGCCGTCGTTGTCGTAATCGAGCCATATGGCGCCCCCATTGTTATTATTGACGCCCGCGAGCGGGGCCCCGACATCGACGAACGTTCCGTTATCATTCCGGTAGATTTTTGTAACACGCGAATACCCCGTATCGGTGATACCGATTCCGTTCACGAGCAAATCGAGGTGCCCATCGTTATCATAGTCCCCCCATGCAATCGTGCCATGACCCACCGGGAAAAGGTTCGCGCCGATATCCGTGAATGTAATCGTGTCGCCTTGCAGGCTGGCGACAAACTGTGCCGCCGGACGAGCTTTCCGCGACTGGACGAGATATTGGTCCATCGGGCGGAGAGAATTCTGCGCCGGAGCGGATGCAAGAATCGCTAACAGGGCGATAGCGATCGTTGCCCCACGTACCGGAACTGTTGTTTTAAGAAAACGCATGGTCACCTCACAATGATCATTTTCTTGGTGTCGTTAAAGGTCCCGCC
>VBOC01000126.1:2757-3945 GCA_005877655.1 Ignavibacteria bacterium | reverse complement strand
GTTCATGTCGTTCCAGAAACCTCTGATCCCCGCGTCGAGCAGGCCCTTATAAAGCGTCCCCCACCACTCTCTCGCCTGTCTGGCGGTGAAGTCGGGAAACACGCATTCGCCGGGCCAAACCTTACCCGTGAACAGGCGGCCGTCAGGATACTTGACGAAGTTGTTTCCCCGGAGGCCTTCATCATACACCCAGTATCCGGCCTCCTTCTTGATTCCGGGATCGATGATCGTGACCATCTTGAATCCGTCCCGGGCCAGATCGCCCACCATTTTCCGGGGGTCGGGGAAGCGATTCCTATCCCAGGTAAAGCACCGGTATCCATCCATATAATGGATGTCGAGGTAGATCACGTCGCACGGAATTTTCCTCGTGCGGAAGTTCGAGGCGATTTCCCGGACCCGGGATTCGGGATAGTAGCTGTAGCGGCACTGCTGGTAAGCGATCGCCCACTTCGGAGGCAACGGCATGGTGCCGACGAGCCGTGAAAACTTCCCGAGGACGTCCGCCGGCGCCGGCCCCAGGATGAAATAATAGTTCAGTTCTCCGTCCACCGCGCCGAAGGAATATTGTGAGGGGTGTTCCTTCCCCATGTTGAAATAGGAGAAGTAGGTATTGTCGAAAAAGATTCCGTACGTCCGCCCGTTTCGAATTCCGTAGAAAAACGGAATCGTTTGATAGAGCGGATCTGTGTCGGCGTGATACGCGGGAATGTCCGAGTTCCACATCGACATCGCCTTCCACTTCCGCTGCATCCCGCCAGCCTTCTCTCCGAAACCAAAATAGTATTCATCCTCGGGCATGGTTTTCCAGACCGCTACTTCCTCTCTCACCCAGCTCATTCCTTTTGAGGAATCATCCTCGTTGATGAGCGTGCCCGCTGCGTCGTAGAACGAGATCCGGCAGGGAGACTTGCGAATCCGAGCCGAGAGCCGGCGGGTCTTTATTTCAATGGCCGAGGCGGACTCTGTGAACGTGAAGCTCCGGTCTCCCAGATCGTTCCCGACCGCGGCCCAGGAGCTGTCGGGCAGAAAATCTCCGTTTCTCGATAAGCGAACCCGAATGACGTCGGGAGCGAGAACGCTCAGGCGAACCTTCGCAGGGGGTGCCGAGATCAAGACGCCGTCCCCGGTTTTCTCGTACGCGCTGACTGGGCCGATCGATTGCCACTGGGTTCTTGCAGATTGCAA
>VBOC01000126.1:1230-2619 GCA_005877655.1 Ignavibacteria bacterium | reverse complement strand
TAATCCTTCCCGGCCGCCGGCTGGACATCCGCGGGGATACGCGACACGTATTGATTCGGGGAGGGTCCAATCGCGAAATAAAGAAAAATTTCATTGCCGACCGGTTCGGTAACCTGGATCCGCACGGCCACCTTCCTGCCATGCTCGCTTTGCTGTTTTGCCAGGATGTGCTCCGGGCGGATGCCGAGGGCCACGGCGCTGTTGACGCGCTGCGCCAGACGGGACCGATCCTGATTGTGGAGGGGGAGCGACAAATTGCCTTCGGCCGATGCAAACGTAATGCCGCCTGTATCCGTCAGCCGTCCCTCAAAAAAATTCATCGTCGGACTGCCGATGAATCCGGCCACGAAGCGGTTCGCCGGCTCGTTATAGATGCTCAGCGGGGTGTCGATCTGCTGGACGATACCCTCCTTCATGACTACGATGCGGTCGCCCATCGACATCGCCTCGATCTGATCGTGCGTCACGTAGATCATCGTCGTCTCGAGCTGGTTGTGAAGGCGCGAGATCTCTGTGCGCATCTGGACCCGGAGGTTCGCGTCCAGATTGCTGAGTGGCTCGTCGAAGAGGAACACCTTCGGCTGGCGCACGATCGCACGCCCGAGGGCTACGCGCTGGCGCTGTCCACCGGAGAGCGCTTTTGGCTTGCGGTCGAGCAGGGCACCAATACCCAGGATCTCCGCAGCATGCGTCACCCGCTTTTTGATGTCCTCCTTCGGATACTTGCGCATCTTCAAGCCGAAGGCCAGATTGTCGTACACGGTCATGTGCGGATAGAGCGCATAATTCTGGAACACCATCGCGATATCCCGGTCTTTGGGGGGGACGTCGTTCACGAGCCGCTCGTCGATGAAAATGCTCCCCTCGGAGATCTCTTCGAGTCCCGCAATCATCCGGAGCGTGGTCGACTTCCCGCATCCTGATGGGCCGACGAGGACGACAAACTCCTTATCCTCGACGGAGAGGTTGAAATCGTTCACGACGACTGCGCCGTGGTCGAATCGTTTGAAAACCTTGTCTAACCGCACGCTTCCCATGGTTGATCGGGCTATTGAAGGGGCAGGAATCTATTTTGTTAATATAACGACGGAATTCTGCAAACTCAAGTGAGATGTTCGGTTTACAGAGGCTCGCCGGAACACTCTATCGGCCCCATAAGATTACCTTCCAAATGTGGTTCATTGATTAACACAAATGTCCATTTGAAATCTGTGCGTTCTGGTTGACTTTCCTGGAAATAATATCTATTTTGGGGCGCTAATTCTGCCGCGACTTCACCCATGCGATTCCGGTGCATTGTCATACCCTGGCGATTTTTAGCCTAGCCGTTTTTCCCTCCGTGCCCTTCGCCAAGGCAGTCCATCCACACTCGGTGCAGGTTCCTGCCTG
>VBOC01000126.1:0-993 GCA_005877655.1 Ignavibacteria bacterium | reverse complement strand
GCTGGAATATTTGTCGGATCTGGGTGTGACGGCGCTCTATTTTAATCCTCTGTTCGAATCGCCCTCCCTGCACAAGTACGATGCAACGATGTACCATCACATCGACAAAAACTTCGGACCTGACCCCGACGGAGACCGCCGCCTCTGGGCGACGGAAAATCCGGCCGACCCGAAAAGTTGGAAATGGTCGGCGGCGGATTCGCTGTTTCTCACGCTCGTCAAAGAAGCCCATCGCCGGGGAATGAAGGTCGTTCTCGACGGAGTCTTCAATCATGTCGGTATGACATTCTGGGCATTCGAAGACGTCAGGAAAAAACAGCGGAAGTCCCTTTATAAAAACTGGTTTACCGTTACCCGCTGGGATGACCCCTCGACGGCGAAGGATGAATTCGAATATAAAGGATGGTACGGTGTACACGAACTGCCGGAGCTCCGGAAGCTGGGCGGGACGATCGCTCCCGGCCCCCGTGAGCACATCCACGCAATCGTCAAAAGGTGGATGGATCCCGACGGCAACGGAGACCCTTCGGACGGGATCGACGGCTGGCGGCTTGATGCGGCGGATATGGTGGGGCTCGGTTTCTGGAAAGAATTCCGGAAGTGGGTGCGGGCGCTCAATCCTCAGGCCTATATCACCGGCGAAGTGTGGTGGGAGGACTGGAAGAACGACAAGATGTACAATGCGGCCCCGTGGCTTAGGGGGGATTCGTTCGACGCCGTCATGAATTATCGCTGGGCCCGGGAGGTCTGCCGCTATTTCGTCGATCGTAAAAAAAAGCTTCGCCCTTCAGAAGATGTGACTGCGGTTCTCATGAACCTCCTTGACAGCCACGACACGGACAGGCTCGAATCGCGGATCGTCAATCCCGATCTCGCATATGATCACAATGTCGGGCTGCACGACAACAAGGCCTATGACATCCGCAAACCGCATGCCGAAGAGATTCGGGTACAGGAACTGATGGCATTGTTCCAGTTCACATATCCCGGCGC
>VBOC01000124.1:2103-7750 GCA_005877655.1 Ignavibacteria bacterium | reverse complement strand
TTTCAACGGCGCCGATATCGGAATCACCGGGAAGTTCAGCGTGAGGGATGTCTGGCGTCAGAAGGAGCTGGGTGAGTTCGACGCGCATTTCGAGACGGAGGTACCCTATCACGGTGTCGTGCTCTTGAACGTGCGCGCGGCGGGGAAGGACCGCCGTTAATCGCGGTTCCGGAGCGGGCGCATGGGTCGCCGGCCGGGGCAGATCGCGGTTCCGATGCGTCTCTGTCTGTTGCTAGTTGGGACCGATTTCATTATATTTTGGCGAAGATTCCCATTCGGGATGTGGCGCAGCCCGGCTAGCGCGCCTGCCTTGGGCGCAGGAGGTCGCGAGTTCAAATCTCGCCATCCCGACCAATACCGAGGCGAGAGAATACCCCCCCCAATTTGTCGAAATCGAGAACTGCACTCCGAATAAACCCCGCCGCCGTTCCGCCGTCCAATTTGAATGAGAACGGGAGAAACCGTGAGGGGGATCACACGCGAGTGTTGCTTTTTTTGTCCGATTTGATTACCTTTCCAAGCGTTCAAATGAAACACACTTTGTCGATGAATCTTTCCGAAGGTATTCTGTATGGCTAACAAGAGTCACATCCTGGTTGTCGACGACGAAGATTCTCTGCGCTCGGTGTTGAGCAACGAGCTTTCCGGTGCAGGGTACGACGTCGCGACTGCTCCTGACGGCGAGGCGGCGATCTCCACGGTCCAGAATAAGAAATTCGACCTCGTGCTCCTCGACATCAAGATGCCGAAGATGGATGGATTCGAAGTTCTGAAGTACATCAAGAAGGGGTATCCCCAGGTAAAAGTTATCATGTTGACCGGCTTCGCCGATCTCAAGAACGCCATTGAATCGAAGAAGCACGGAGCGGAGGATTTTGTCAGCAAACCATACGACCTCGTTGACCTCCTGACTACGATCGAGCGCGTCCTGAGCGAATAGAATCCCGCTCATGCGCTATGAACGGGGAGCGCGATAATGTCCCACCGGTATAGTATCCTGATTGTCGACGACGAAGCCACCTTTACAAGACTCCTGAAAGAAGAGCTCGAAGAGCTCCAGGCCTACCAGGTTGACCTTGCCTTCGACGGCGCCGAGGGAATCAACTCGATCCAAAAAAAGCTGTACGACGTCGTCCTTCTTGACATGAAAATGCCGCGCGTCGGGGGGTTGGAAGTGCTCAAGTTTATTCAGGAACATTCTCGGTCCTGCCAGGTTATTATTCTCTCAAAGTATGCCGACATCAAAATGGCGGTCGAGGCGATAAAACAAGGGGCTTGCGATGTGCTGCCCAAACCCTACAAGATTGAGGACATCGAGCACTCGATTCAGCGGGCGATTGATTGGAAAAAGCTTTCCATCGATAATAAACTGCTGCAATCGGAGCTGTCCCGAAAAGCGGGTACGCCCGAACTGATCGGCGACAGCAGGTCCCTGAGAGATGTTATCGAGAGCGCAAAAAGGGTCGCCGCCAGCGACTCGATCGTGCTCATCTACGGCCTGAGCGGAACCGGCAAGGAGCTTTTCGCAAACCTCATCCACCGCTCGAGCGACCGCCGCGACCGGCCGTTCGTTCCGGTGAACTGCTCCTCGATTCCCGACTCGCTTCTCGAAAGCGAGCTCTTTGGACATGAGAAGGGTGCGTTCACCGACGCCTACCAGGCGAAGCCCGGCCTCGTCGAAGTGGCTCACGGAGGGACCCTCTTTCTCGACGAGGTGGGCGATATCAGTCCAATCATCCAGCCCAAGCTCTTGCGGTTTCTCGAAACGGGCGACTTCCGCCGCGTGGGGGGAACGGTGGAACTCAAGGCGGATGTCCGCGTCATTTCGGCGACCAACAAGAATCTGCAGGAAGAGGCGCGCGCCGGCCGCTTCCGGGAGGACCTTCTTTACCGCCTGAACGTCGTCACGATCCGCGTTCCGCCTTTGAAGGATCACCGGGAGGACATACCGAAGCTCGTCGAATACTTCCTGAAAAAGAAGTCCAGGGCCAAGGATCCGAAATCGCTCACCCCCCGGGCGCTCGAGTTTCTTATAAATTACGACTGGCCGGGGAATGTAAGGGAGCTTGAACACATCATCGAAGGCGCGACGCTGCTTTCCAACGGACAGATGATCGACGTCGCCGATCTGCATCTGAACGACCGGCAGGCCGAGCCGGTCTCAGATATACTCGCCATCTACGCCGTCGAGAAACAGCACATCGAGAAGGTTCTCAAGATATTCAAGGGGAATCGAAAGAAGAGTGCGGAGGCATTGAACATCAGCGAGAAGGGTCTCTACCTCAAGATCAAAGAGTACGGGATCGTCGTCGGCTGAATTTTCATCGGCGGAAAGCCGCCGATTCCGCCCGTGTGTCGCCCGGCTCCCGTCTCCCACGCTTACGTCTGTTTGACTTTCCCGCAGTTTTTTCGTAATTTTACGCCAGAATCGAGCACATCGCACCCCGAGCTCCCGCTTTCTGCCTCTTGCCCACTTGTCCTTCATTGCGGGACGCAGCGTAACCGGGCCGGAACTGAGCAGAACCGGCCGTGACGGGGCGTTTCTTGTAATCTCTCACTCATGACCTTCCGATGGTGAAGTTCCAGGGCGTTGACTACTTCGACATCCAGAGCCTTCTCAACGAAGAGGAGACTCTCGTGCGCGATACCGTCAGGGAATTCACCGATGATCACATCATCCCCATCATCGAGAAGCATAACCGCGCAGGCACCTTTCCGGTCGAACTCGTTCCAAAAATGGCGGATCTCGGAATGTTCGGATCCACCCTCCCCGCAAAATACGGCTGCGCCGAAATGAATAACGTCGCGTACGGTTTGGTCATGCAGGAACTGGAGCGCGGCGACAGCGGGATCCGGAGCTTCGCCTCGGTCCAGAGCGCTCTGGTCATGTATCCGATCTACACGTTCGGATCGGACGCGCATAAGGACTTCTGGCTCCCGAAGCTTGCATCGGGGAAAGCGATCGGCTGCTTCGGTCTCACGGAGCCGGACTACGGCTCGAATCCCGCCGGTATGATCACGCGCGCCGAAGAGAAGGGAATTGTTATCTCCTGAACGGCGCCAAAATGTGGATCACGAACGGCACCCTCGCCGACGTAGCGGTGGTCTGGGCAAAGCTCAACGGCGTGATCCACGGCTTCCTCGTGGAAAAGGGGAGGAAGGGTTTTACCGCCCCGGAGATGACGGGCAAACATTCGCTCCGCGCATCGGTCACCTCCGAGCTGATCTTCCAGGATTGCGAAATCCCGAAGGAGAACATGCTTCCCAAAACCGACGGGTTGAAGGCACCCCTTATGTGCCTCAACCAGGCCCGGTACGGAATCGCCTGGGGGGCCGTCGGCTCGGCCATGGCCTGCTACGACGCAGCACTGGGGTACGCAAAATCGCGCATCCAGTTCGGCAAACCGATCGCCTCCTTTCAATTAATACAGGAAAAACTTGTGCACATGCTCACGGAGATCACGAAGGGGCAACTCCTCACACTCCGGCTCGGCCGGATGAAGGATAAGGGTGAGCTGCGCTTCCAGCAGGTATCCATGGCCAAACGCAATAATGTCCACCACGCGCTGGAGATCGCCCGGACGGCCCGCGAAATCCTCGGAGCGAACGGCATCCTCGATGAGTACCCCGTCATGCGGCACATGGCAAATCTTGAGTCGGTGAAGACCTACGAGGGTACGCACGAGATGCATACGCTGATCGTGGGAGAGGACATCACCGGAATCCCCGCGTATGTATAGAGGGCCCCGCCGTGACCCGTAAGATCATCGGTGACGCCCTGACATTCGATGATGTCCTGCTCGTCCCCCGGAAATCGAGCGTGGTGCCGCGGGAGGTGGACGTCTCCACAAGGCTTTCCCGCAATATCACACTGAACATTCCTCTCGTCTCCGCCGCGATGGACACCGTGACGGAGATCGAAGAGCAGGCGATGCAGGTGGATCTTGTCAAGCGTTCGGAAAGCGGGATGATCCTTAATCCGGTCACCATGAACGCCCGCCAGACGGTCGGCGATGCGATCGAACTGATGGGTAAGTACCGGATCTCCGGGATTCCGATTGTCAGCGACGGCGGAAAACTGATCGGTATTGTGACCAATCGTGACCTTCGCTTCGAGCCGAACAGAGATCTTCAGGTATCGAAGGTCATGACCGACGGCGACCTGATCACAGCCCCCGTCGGAACGACACTCGACCACGCGGATAAAATCCTCCAGAAGCACCGGATTGAAAAACTCCCCGTCGTCGACAGGGACGGGACGCTGCGCGGCCTCATCACCGTCAAAGACATTCAGAAGAAGAGGCATCATCCGAACGCCTGCAAGGATGAGCATGGCCGGCTGCGGGTCGGGGCGGCGGTCGGGGTGACGGCGGATGTGATCGATCGCGTCGCGGCTTTGATCAAAGCGGGCGTCGACGTCTTAATTGTGGACACCGCGCACGCCCATTCGCGAGGGGTGCTTGAAACGATCAAGCGGGTAAAAAAGAAGTTCCCCGGGTGCGAACTGATTGCCGGCAATGTCGGCACGGCGGAAGCGACCCGCGAGCTGATCGGGGCCGGCGTCGACGGAGTCAAGGTGGGAATCGGCCCCGGCTCGATCTGCACAACCCGGATCATCGCGGGGGTGGGGATTCCACAGATCACGGCGATCGACGAGTGCTCGAAAGTCGCTTCCCGCTCAAAGGTTCCGGTCATCGCGGACGGCGGCATCAAGCAGACGGGCGATATCGCAAAGGCGGTTGCGGCCTCGAGGGGCGAAGCTACGAGCTCTACCGCGGGATGGGTTCTCTCGAAGCGATGAGGAAGGGGAGCCGCGACCGCTATTTTCAGGATATGGAGGACGACCTGCCGAAACTCGTCCCCGAGGGAATTGAGGGAAGGGTTCCCTACAAGGGACCGCTTGCCGACACGGTCTATCAGATGGTGGGAGGCCTCCGGGCGGCAATGGGATATTGCGGCTGCCCGACAATACGCGACATGAAGGCGCTGACGCAGTTCGTCCGGGTATCCGAGGCCGGAATCCGGGAAAGTCACCCGCACGATATAGCGATCACCAAGGATGCACCCAATTACTTTTCATAATCTCAAGCGCACAGACTCCGGAGTGTTATGACGCCCGATCCTTCTCCTTCGGCCGGCCGGATCCGAAAACTTCGATCGGAGTTCGACCGCCTCGGAGTGGATGCATTCCTCGTCACGTTTCAGCCGCACCTTCGCTATCTCAGCGGATTCTCGGGATCGAGCGGCGCGGGGCTCCTGACGCGGAATTCAGCCGTCCTTTTCACCGACGGCCGTTATGTCGAGCAGGCACGGCTCGAGGTCAAGGGATGGAGAGTCGTCATCTGCCGCGACGGCCTCCTGGATGAAATCAGCCGCCGCGGATTCCTCACGCACGGAGAGAGGGTGGCATTCGACGGCAACACGCTCACGTATGCCCAATACCGTTCCGTCAGAAAAATTTTTCCCAGGGCATCCTTCAGGCCCAGGGCCGAAACCATCGAGAGGATCGCCGCGGTCAAAGATGAAGGTGAGATCGAGAAGATCCGGAAGGCGGTCGCCATCACCGACCGGGTTTTTGGGGAGATCCTGGAGCTTATCAGGCCCGGGGTCCGCGAGATGGACATCGCGGCGGAAATCTCCTACCGGC
>VBOC01000124.1:0-1997 GCA_005877655.1 Ignavibacteria bacterium | reverse complement strand
GACATGACGCGAACGGTTTCGGTGGGGCGGCCGGTCCCCGAAGCTGCGAAGATTTACCGCACGACCCTCGACGCCCAGAGCCGCGCCATCGACGCCGCAAAACAAGGGATGCGCAGCGCCGATCTGGATGCCGTCGCAAGGACGTGCATCAGGACGAGCGGCTACGAGAAGTATTTCCGCCACTCGCTGGGGCACGGGCTCGGGCTTCAGATTCATGAGCCGCCCCGCATATCGGTCATGAGCAGTGCGACGCTCGAGTCGGGGAACGTCGTGACGATCGAGCCCGGAATCTACATCCCGGGATGGGGGGGTGTCCGGATCGAGGACGACGTGGTCATTCGCAATGCGCACTGCGAAGTGCTCAACCGTTCCGTAAAAGAACTTATCGTTCTCTAAGGCCGATGACCGCTTCCGCCCCCACAGAACCAGCACAGAGCCGAAGCGTCCTGGTTATAGCCTATTATTTCCCGCCGATGGGGCTGAGCGGCGTCCAGAGGACGCTGAAATTCGTGAAGTATCTCCCGCAGTTCGGCTGGGAGCCGACTGTCCTGACGGTAAGCCCGACCGGTTACTTTGCGGAGGACAACACGCTCCTGGATGAGGTGGATCGGCACCGCATCGCCATCGAACGGGTCGGCTCGCTCGATGCGAACAGTTTTTTCAGAAAGAAAGGGGTCGTGAAAATGCCCTCCGAACGGTGGCGGAAATTCCTGACCTATGTCAGCGACATGTTCTTCGTCCCGGACAACAAGCTCTTGTGGAGAAAACGGGCGGTGAAGGCGGCGGAAGCGCTGTTTAAATTAAAAACCTTCGACGTGATCTTTGCGACCGCTCCGCCCTTTACGGACTTTTTGATCGGGGTCGAGCTGCAGCGCCGGTGGCAGCGCCCGCTGGTGCTCGATTACCGCGATCCCTGGATCGAATATCCGTTCAAGTATTATCCCACGCCGCTCCACCGGATGATGAATTCCCGCCTGGAACGGCGGGCCCTGCGCGCCGCCTCGAAAATTCTCACGACAAACCGCCGCGTGAAAGAGCTTATTTTGAACCGCAACAAGTTCCTGAGCTACGAGGATATCGTGATCCTTCCGCAGGGCTATGATCCCCAGGATTTTCGCAACGGCTCGGCCCCGGCAATCCCCCGGGGAAAAATGAGGATCACTCACGCCGGGGTTTTTTACGGGGACAGGACGCCGAAGTATTTTCTCGCGGCGCTCAGGAAGGTGTTCAACGACCGGCCCGAGCTGGAGCGCCGGATCGAGTCGCGTTTTATCGGCAATTTCCATGACGAACACAGACAGTTGATCGCATCGATGAAGCTCGGGGATTCTGTCGTCGTGACGGGGTATCTCGACCACCCGCGGTGCGTCGAGCAGCTTTTGGCGTCGGACGTTTTGTGGATGATGCTAACAAACGACCGGCAGTCTCCCGGCAAACTCTACGAATACCTCGGCGCGCGCAAACCGATTCTCGCCTGCGTCCCCGACGGATTCATCCGCCAGACGATCGCCGAAGCCCGCGCCGGAGTCGCGGTCGATCCCGACGACGTGGACGGGATTGCAAAGGCAATCGTCCAGTTCTATGAACAGTACGAACAGGAGCGGCTCCCGAAGCCGAAAGAGGACGTCGTTTCGAAGTACAACCGCGTCGATTTAACGAAAGAGCTCTCGGTCATCTTCGGATTCCTTACCGAATGAAAATCCTCGTCGTCGGCGGCGGCGGCCGGGAACACGCCCTCGTCTGGAAAATCCGTCAAAGTCCGCTCGTCACGAAACTCTACTGCGCACCGGGGAATCCGGGCATCGGCGAGATCGCGGATTGTTTGGACATTCAGGCACTCGACATCGAGGGCCTTGCGAAGTTTGCCCGCCTGCAAAAAATCGATCTGACGGTGGTCGGGCCAGAGCAACCTCTCGTTGCGGGAATTGCCGACGCTTTTGAGGCGCTGGGTCTTCCCATCTTCGGTCCCACTGCGCTGGCAGCCCGGATCGAAGGAA
>VBOC01000022.1:4011-7232 GCA_005877655.1 Ignavibacteria bacterium | reverse complement strand
GAACAACAAAATGGTAATTGAGAGTATGTGGCCAGGGACGGAGTTGAACCGCGACACCAGCCTTTTTTCAGTGTATATAACGAGTGTTTTTAAGAACTTACAAGGACCCGTGGGACTGGCAAGTACCTGTAAGTAGTTGCATGACACGTTGAATGCGGACCGGAATTGCGGACCAGCAATCGATCTTGTATAAGAAAAGACCTTTACGCACGAATGATTGATAGGCAACTTTCTTCCAAAGGACAACGGCATCGCGGCCGTCCCCTCCCATTCGGTGGCAGTTCCGACTGCGCCGAACATTCTTTCGATGCTTTTTGCCCTTAGCAGGTTCCTTGATACATAGAGGGTAAATCTCGTGGCGAATCTGTAGGGGGTTTTATGAGCGAGATGCACGAAGCAACACTAGTCGGACAGCCGTTCCCTCAGTTCGAGCGGTTCCTCGATTCGCGCGAGGCGGCATCCTTGCTGCAGATCCATCCGAAAACACTTCAACGCCTCGCCCGCAAGGGCGAGATACGCGGTATGCGGATCGGAAAATTGTGGCGCTTCCGCACATCCGATCTCGACGTTAGACAATATACGGTAGTTCAGCCGTTCGCTAATGAACTTCACCGTTGCGAACCTAACCCTTCAAACACCCGTCAGTACCTACCCGGATTCCGAGTACGCAGGCAAAGCGAAACTAGTGTTAGAGGACCCGCGAATCGCGAAGTGCGGTGAAGCTTGGAACTCTTCGCCGGGGTGTGACGACAGGCGCGCCATGACCGACCCAGTGATTGCTGTTGAAACATCCCCATTGCACTAACGACGCGTCATTACAGTCGCCGCCGCGTCCACTTGGGCGTTCCTAAAAAACGTCGGCTTTCACTAACTATGGGCGCGGCGGGTAGCGTATCAGGTAGAGGTAAGCGGCGGCGGCTTCGTCCTGGCTGAAGTAGACATAAACGGGCATATGGCCCCTGTAATACGTTGGCGGCGTGCCCATGATGATGGGCACACCGTTGGTAACTTTTCGGACGAAGCCAGAGAGGCTGACCCGTGTCGTAAGGGAAGAGAGCGGTGGAATTGCCCCCTTCAAAATTTGCTCAGGGCTCGGGTTCGGCCCGGTCGCGCTGGGGCAGACGTAACACGTGGATTTCACGATGTGCTCACCAATGCGGTAGGAGGATTCCTTTACCGCAATCGGATTCTTTTCCGCACCGGGTATGGCAGCCAGTTGTTCCCCAACGTGGAGCCGCTGCAGCAACATTGCCTTGGATTCCTTTGCCATGGAGGCGATATCCGACCGGCTCATTTCCCGACCGGCCGCTTTCATTCGCGCCGTGATGGCCGCGACGGAAGTCGCCCGGACTGGGTCGATGACGGAGTTTATTTCCGGGGGCGCGCCCTGGCCAGACTCTTTGTGACATCCCTGACAAGTCATGCGATACAGGTCAGAACCATGAAGGGTTACGATTGGCGCAGGGAAGCCGGGCGATAGATTCAGTTGCCAGGGAGGAAGTTCCATTCCCGGGTCGGGCGGAGGTGGCCCTAAGTTCCAGGTCTTGCCCATGTTGGTTTCGCCGAACGACCTGCGGCTGTGAAGGAGCCAGCTTTCGCCTCGCACCGCCGTTACCGATGTATCTCCGGTCCCGGTCGTCTGGCCGAGCAACGAAGATGCAAGAACGAACACCGTCACAATGGCTATCAGATGCAGTGAACAGGACATGCCCCAGTATTTCAGAAGTCTGAGGCGTGCACCCATCAATATTGATCGAGGGTCGATATAAACGCAGAAAGGTCGGAGAGAAACCTGGATTGTTGACGTAAACATCGATTTCACCAAATATCTTCCTGATCAGTTCAAAAGCGGATGGGTAAGGCTACAGGTCCCTGAAATTACGGAATCGGCAATCTACATATCCCAGAACCACACCTTTCACCGCGTGCCAGTCTCAGATATCTGTAGGTCCAGACTTACCCTCTCGCCATTTATGAGAACCGAGCCTTGGTCGATAAGCTGTTGTCCGGTGCAGTCGTACGTCTCGTAGCAGCGCAGAGCGGCAGTGGGAAAGAAGTATTCGACCGCGTCGCTCCCCTCGGTTGAAGCAGACTTGTCCGCCAAGTGGATCGTAGTGCTGAAAGCGATGCCGTCGAATTCAAGATCGCCCTTGAAATAGGACATCACCGGCCGGACAAGATGGGCAATGTGGTCGTCGAAGGCGAGCGCGGCCATCTTGTAACGGCTGCCTGCCGCGCTCGGCGGCAAGGTCGTGTTCGCGGAAAACTCGAGGTAGGCGCCTTTTCGGAATGCAACCATCGTCGGTGGTGCATAGGCGACAAAGTGTCCTTGAGAATCGACTTCCTTCAGTACCACATCGATCATCTTCTGGAAGGAAACCTGGATTTTGGCCAGAGCATCGGGCGAAGTGTCACGGGAAGGAGAGGGTGGTGGGTCAGGAGGCAACATGCGTGGAAGGGGACGCATGGTTGCGGTACTGGTTAGTTTCGACGATTTCGACTTTTGTTCCGATTCTTGGCCGGCGCCTGCAGCCATCGGATTCTGTTCCTGGAGGCGGGCCGCCTCCTTGGCGGCGCGATCGTTCAGATACAAAATAAATGGTTCGCCATTGATGAGAAACTGCCCGTCAAGAATCGCGGCTTGGCGGTCGCTCTCGGTCTTGCCGTTGACCAGGCGCAACGCGGCGTTTGTCGACAACACGAACACCAGATTTTCCGGACGCTCCATACTCATGCCCATCGCCTTACCCCGGACATGGTGCGAAATCTCCATCGCAAACCCTTCCACGTCTGGATTGTCCTTGAGCTCGGACATCGCAATTTCCACGATGGGAAGCATCACATCCTGAAAGGTACGCAGGGCGCGATGGCTCTTATCGACCATATCGGAAGAGTACGACGCGAAGTAGTTTCCGGTAATCTCGACCACAGTCATTCCACCGTAATTGTCAAAACGCAGAGAACGCTGATCGGCGCGCTCCTGCTGCGAGAGTTCGAGATCGAGCACTCGGCTGAAATAAAACGCATAAGGAAAGATGTGAGCCTGGACTTCGGAGCCGATGGTCTGCAACTGCTGAAAGTGCTTCTCCTGCAGGGCTCGCATTTGTGGTTCTTTGATTTCTGCGGGGGTAAGCGCTTGCGGAGCCGAGAACGGCGCAAGGGTTAAAACAACAATACACAGCCAGCGCGCATAAGCGATCACTAGAGCTCCGTGACGGGGA
>VBOC01000022.1:2133-3931 GCA_005877655.1 Ignavibacteria bacterium | reverse complement strand
CGGGTCCTCATGCGCGATGATCGCGGTGATGTCGGCATCACTCATCTTGTTCAGCGTGTCGCCGTCGGTCATGCGGTGCGGCTTCACTTCGACGTTGTCGCAACCATGAAAGATCCGGGGCCGAAGCGGGAGAGCAGAACCTGGGCTCGCTCTCCCGTTTTCGTGTCTATTTAGTTAAGGTAAAGTCAGCCTTGCCATCGCCCGCTACGGCGACAGCCTTGGATTGAGTCTTGGCGCCTTCATGCCAGGCCACTACGTTGTACTGGCCGTCGGGAACACCGTCAATCTTGTAGTTCCCGCTGTTGTCGGTAGTTACGTAATAGGGCGTCGGGCTGACCACAATATAGCCTGCCATCTCAGGATGGACATTGCAAAGCAAAGCCGCGGCCCCGGCTTGGTCGAACTTGAAAGGACGCTTCTCTCCCTGCGGCCAGGTTCCAAGGTTCTTGCCCGGCAGCTTTTTCGCCCCTTGCTGGATGGACGGCCAAAAGACATTGTGAGCTACGTTGTCGCTATTGCGAAACTCGACTGTAGTACCCCGCAGAACCACCGTAATGTGAGGCTGGAAGAGAAGGCTCCTCTGGTCGATCACAGAATGCTCCGCTGGTGCAGGGAAGGTCTTGCCCGCGATGGTGTCAACGTAGACGACGGATTCGCCGGCGACTCCGGAAACTTTTCCGCTGATGCTGCCGGCATGGGCAGCGACAGCGATCGCCATCACGGCCGTTAAGACTGGCAGAATGCTGCGATTCATGATTTCTCCTTATAAACGATTTTCACAACCCTAAGTTCAGTAAACCCATTCCAGTCCAGCCGGATCTGATACTCGAACGACGCTTTGATATTGGCGTGGATCAGGAACTGCACGCCGGGAGTGATGCGATCGCGAGTCGAGCCCGCCGGCGAAAAGAAGTTGGTCGAATTGCCGCTCTGCCCATTGATGAAGTCCGCCGTGGACTGCACCCGGTCATACCGCATGATCGCCATCAGCCAGGGCAGTGCCAGATAATCGGCTTCCAAGAATCCACCGTTGAAGTGCGCGGGAACACCGGATACGAATCCGGTGCCAGCCGCATTCGGTAACAGATTCTTGTCGTGTCCGTACATGTAGAGGCCGAACAGGTTGAATTGGTGATAGTTAAAGCTGAAGTCGCCGCCGGTGCGGTAAAAGGGCTCCCGCGCCACCAGAACTCCGCTTTCGCCGTTAGTGCGCTGTACGGAACGTCCATAGAAATAGAACGTGCCCAACTGGAGATACGTGTGATCACGCGGCCCGGTGGGGCCCGCCGCCTGGATTTCATTTCGGCTGGCGGCATCTTTCTCCAGGTTGAAACGATATTGGAATCGCCCGTAGAGATCCTTGAAGTTGGAATCGGAGAAGATCCCTACCGTCGGGCTGACATTGTCCCCTGGAGCGGTCGTGCCGCTCGTGTTCTGGTTCAGCACTGCCAGGGAATAGTGATACCCCTTGTACATGTGCCCGCCACTGATCTCAACGCCCTGTCCTGGTGACGAGAAGGCGAAGCTGTTGTTGACGTTCTGCGGATTCGCGCCGTTTAGAGCCCCGAAGTTGGCTTCGTCGTAGATGTCCCACCCGGTCAAATTCCAGGAGCGCGCTGGACTGAAGGGCAAGTCAATCTCGAACTGCCCGATGCGGAGGTTCAGCGAGTCGTCCGGAAGCTTGAAGAGGCGGCCAATATTATGGAACTTCAGGTAGCCGTCGCCCAGACCTCCGTTGCTGTTCGCACCGCCCACGCTGAAGTCGTCATCCACCCAGAACGCGATGCCGCTGCCAAAG
>VBOC01000022.1:0-2078 GCA_005877655.1 Ignavibacteria bacterium | reverse complement strand
CCCAAATCGCCACTTGTCAATCGGGAGCGGGGCATGCCGGGAAGTGTGCCCGGCCAGATGGAGTGGGGCCACATCTACTTCTGCGCCGGCGCGCCCAGAAGCACCGGCGGAATCTTCATGAAGGTTTCGTCGTCTTTTGGAAACTTGAAGCCGGCATCTTTGAAGGCCTTCCCGAAGTCATTCAGCTTAGGAAAATCGACATGGCAGGTGCTGCAAGAAGTGCCATACTGACGTGAAAACGCGGGGATGGCTTGACTGTATGGGCCCGCTGCCAAGACCACTCCAACGAGACAAGACCCTAGTGCCCAATGCGTGAACCGCATAGCGTTCTCCTTCAAACGAGAATGAGAAGTACAGGAACTGGCCGTCTTAAAGCGAGTCACCAGGCCAGATCAATGAATCAACTAATTTCGATGCCCATTATGTAGCTGGGCAACTATATGGTCTGTGGCGACAGACACACCCGTTTGTGATCCAAATCACACACAGCGACGGGACTAGAAAAAGATGACTAGAAATAAGACAGAGGTCTGACTGGGGAGAAATCTAGGCTGCAAGTAGTTCGTGGAGACCTGTTTTGTCGGCCCGCGATCTCAGAATGCTTTTAGACCAGTGAATCCTTGCTGATCTCGACTTGGATTTCAAATTTCTGAGGTGTTGTCAGCGCACGCGACACCAGACACAGTTCCTTCGCCTTATGCAAGAGACTGATCGCCCGCTGACGGCTCTCTTCACTGGCAATCTTCAAGTTGGGGCGGATGACAATCTCGCTGAAGCAATAGCCAGAGTCCGTTTTACTGACGATTCCCTCCGCTTCCACTTCCAAGTCCTTGTATTCAAATTTCGAGTAGCCCGCGATTGCGTGGAACGTCGTAATAAAGCAACTCGCGAGCGCATTCATCAACAGGTCTTCAGGTGTCCACCTGCCTTCGAGACCGCCGAACTGCGATGGCGCGGTGAAATGGATTGCGTTAGGAGCCGAATCAGATTTGGCGATACCCGTCCGTCCGGACGTCCACCAAGCTACAACGCGGTACTTATATTTATTTTCCATTCAGTACTCCAGTGTCTTGCTTCGCGTTTTCCAAAAGTCGGGGGTGCTGTTCCGCCAACTGATTCTGGAGATGGAAGTGTCACGGTACTACTACCATTGTTCCCGATGATTTTGTGCCAGCGGACCCATCAAATCGGTGGCCGAGATCACGGATGTTCGTGATGCCAATCACACATCGGGTGCTACAATACGCTCACTTGGAAGGTGCTGAATGCGCGCTCCTTACGGCTTAAATATCATCGATAACTGCATGATCTGCCCGGTCCGTGAGGAGCATTTATTCTGTAATTTACCTTTGCCTGCAGTACAAAGGCTGAATGAAATCAAGTCCACTGCGGTGTATCCGAAAACGACGATGCTATTTATCGAGGGTCAAGAGCCGCGTGGCGTGTTCGTGCTCTGTGCGGGAAAGGCCAAACTCTTCACATCTTCGAGCGATGGCAAAACTATCATCACCAAGATTTCGGGAGCTGGGGATGTCTTGGGTCTGAACGCGACCATCTCCAATCGGCCTTATGAAGTGACGGCCGAGATGATGGAGCCGGGCCAGGCTAATTTCATCGCCCGCGACGCGCTCCTGCAATTCCTGCGCGAATACGGAGAGGTAGCATTGCGAGTTGCGGAGCAACTCAGCCGCAACTACTACACCGCATATGAGGAAATCCGAACTCTAGGTTTGACGAGTTCACCTTCAGAGAAGTTCGCAAAGCTGCTCCTCTCCTGGTCGCCCAAAGCGGGGAGAGCAAACGAGCCTGCGCAACTGAAATTGACGCTCACGCACGAAGAAATCGCGGAGATGATTGGCACGACCCGCGAGACGGTCAGCCGCCTGTTCGCTGATTTCAAGAAGAAGCAATTATTGCAATTGAAGGGATCGACCCTGATCATTCGCAATAAACCGGCCTTGGAGAAAATGCTCAACTCCTAAGTGCGCCGTGCTCCAGGAGACCCTGCTCGAACTGGCAGGCGACCTGTTTCCTAGGTTTCTGCGACATTCGAGAGTTCGCCGCATTCCTCCAGCAAC
>VBOC01000123.1 GCA_005877655.1 Ignavibacteria bacterium | reverse complement strand
TGTATCACGTGTCGGAGTTTCGGCCGGGGGTTCTTTCTTCGCGACCGGCGGTTCTTTTCTGACGACCGGCGCTTGTTCCTTCACGGCCGGAGGCACATTCCTGACGACTGGCGTTTCATGCTGCTGTACAACCGGCGGCTTTTGCTGCACAACCGGCGGTTGCTGTGTCACTTTCGTCTCGGGCGGCACCTTCTGCTCGGCGACCTCCTCCGGAGGAGACGCGGCGGGCTGTTTCCTGACAGTCCTGGGAGCGGAAACAGACGACTCGACGGGCTTAAACAGTTGCTGTGCCGTCCACTTGCTGATGACGAAGAGCTGAGGCGAGCTGGAAAGCTGAACGTAGTACTTCGACGAATCCGGCTTCGACGGAAAGAGATTCAGCGTGAGATCGTCGGCCCCATGAACCTCGAGCACGATCGGCTGGGTCTCGATTTTCATGAGGGAGTCGATGAAATCGTCGGCGTGCAGGTTTGCAAGCTGATTCAATGCGGGAGTCATCGAGGAGGCATCGACCGGTTTCTCTTTTGACTTCCAGCCGCTGCTGTCCCGCTCGAACTGATACTGCTTGTTCGAGACTTTATAGACGAGTCCTTTCATACCCTCAGAGGGTGTGGAGACGATCGTCTTGTCGCGCCATTCCTTCACGTCCTTATTGATCGCCCACGTGTCGATCCCCTCTCCGAGGTAGACGTCTTTGGAGTCCGGCAGACGGAAGTAAACTTCCGAGTACGAGGGTCCCATCTTGCCGATGATCAATCCCACGGTTTTCCCGGAGCGATCCGTGACGGTCAGCTTCGTACCCGTGCTGTCGACCTGGAAGATATTTTGTTTTTCAGGATTCGACGAGATCAGGCTTCCGACTTTGAATTTCGACAATCCACTCAAAAGCTGCTTGATCGCGGTCGCGTCGGCCGCGTACCGTATCGGCCAGGTAATGAGCCACTTGCCGCCGATATTTTCGATCGTAACGGATTTCCCCTTTTGCTGGACGGCGATTTTCACGACGGAAGCGGAGTCGAGTCTCAGGCTGAGGTCCTGCGGCTCGTAGCTCGTTTCGTGTTCATTCTTGGATGGAAGAAGAAAGTAGGTGATGATTCCCAGTCCCACGAGCAGCGAGACGAGCACGAATGATGACCGGTTCATTCCCTAGATTCCCCTCATTTCCAATCGTTTCCGCCTCGTGATCCTCATGCGCCATCGCACCACTCCGGCGAGGACAACGAGGAGGGGCGGGGCGGCCAGGTTCACGGTCTTGACGATGGTTTTCGTGCCTTCGCCCACCTCATCCAGCGGTTTGCTCCCGGTGTCGCGTGCGCGAATGGAGGCAAGCCCGATGTCATCCGCAAGCCAGTCCACAAGGTTGCTTGCAAAGTTGAAATTGTCCCGGTTCCCGCCGGAGAGCTGGTCCTGCAGGAAGTCGCCGTCGCCCATGATGACGATCTTTGACGGCTTACCGGCTATAAACCTCCCGGTTGTGTCAATGGAATTACGGACACTGCTGTCGAGCGGAACCGGCTTGCCGGCGAAAGCGCTCTTGAACGCACCCTCGACGGTCACCGCGAGGGGGATTCCGGCCTCCTTGAACATCTCAGGCGTCGCTTCCATCCTCGGGTCGATCACGAAGACATTCTCGGCCCTGCCGCTTCTCTTGGATGACTTTAAGAGTACGCGCGCGGCCACCCCTCGTGTCCGAGCGAGGCTCGTGTCGATCGAGCTTGCAAAATACAAGGTCACGGAGCGGAGATCCTTGACAATCGGACTCGTCCGGTCAAACTCTGTCGCGCTCGGCAGATAGTAAAACGGGACCTGATTCTGAAGCACCATGAAACCTGCCTGCTGGCTGACCGTGACGTAGGCGCAGCTCACGTCGCGCACAAGATCGGTGTTGACACGCGCACCGTACGATTCCAGCATGTCGTCGAGGTTCAGGTTGACGGGCATGGCTCTCTGCGACTGCAGGGTTGCATTCACCTTGTTCAGAAGAAAGGCGATACGACCTCCCTTCATCAGGTATTGATCTACAAGAAATTTCTCCCATTCCTTGAAGGGCTTGTCGGGCGCAACGACGAGCAGCACCGAGATATCGGCGGGCACCGCCTTTCCGCCCATGAGATCGACAGTCGACACCGCGTATTGTTTGGAAAGCATTTCGTTGAGCCGGCTCATCGGCTGGAGCGAGGGTTCGCCCTGGCCGGTCAGAAAGCCAACCTTCTTCAACTCTTTCGAGGTAAGTTTCTTGATTGCAGAGCTGATCTCGTATTCGAGGTTTGATGTGGACTGGTGGACAACCGGCAGGTGTTCCTGCTTGTCGCCGAAGAGAAACACGAGGCCCATGTAGGCCATCTCGACCTGATACTTGTCCTGCTTGAGGACCTGGATTTGTACCGGCGGAACCCCGTAGCGCTGGGCTTCCTGCTCGGTTTCCTTGTCCTTTCCCGGATCGATGAACTCGTACTGGAAGTTTCCTCCCGCATAGGCGCGGTACTCGTCCAGCTGATCCTTCAGATAGCGCCTGTTGTTCATATATTCCGGGGGCAGCTCGTTGCTGAAGTATGCCTTAACGAGAAATTTATCGTCAAGCGATCGCGCCAGATTCTTGCTCGCGTCGGAGAGCGTATAAATCTTCTCCTGTGTGAGATCAAGCCGCTTGAACAAGCGGAGACCCGCAAGATTGACGGCGATGATGATCGCGAGGGCGAGGAGGGACCGGAGAAGGGTCTGCTCCCGGTTTATCGGCGCAATCTTCATACCCACCGCCGCTTCTGAAGGACTGCCGTAGCGAGGTAGAGCGAGAAGCCGACAGCCGAACTCCAGCACATTGGCGACCGCCGAGGGCAGGTAGAACAGCACCTTGTCGAGCATGAAGAGCACGAAGACGATAAAGAGGCTTACGATGAAGGCGACGACCTGGTTCTCCGTCACCGAAGAGCCGAAGACGCTGATGGCGATGAAGACTCCCCCGACGAGAAGGAGGCCGAGATAACCCCCGAGAACCGACCCGATGTCAAGGCTCCCCAGCAGTCCCACGCTGATCGTATAACAGAGCGTCGGTAGCAGGGTGAAGAAATAGAGCGTCCAGGCGGCCAGGAATTTTCCGACGATGATCTCCGATTCCTGAATCGGTTTCGTGATGAGCAGTTCCAGAGTTCCCGCCTTTTTCTCCTCGGAAATCAACCGCATGGTCATTGCGGGTGCGAAGAAGAGGAGGAGAAACGGCGTCATCTCGAAGACGGTCCGGAGGGTGGGCAGATTATTGATGAACAGGTTGCTGGTGAAAAACCAGCCGAGGATGACGAGGTAGACAACGATGACGATATAGGCGACAGGAGACTTAAAGAACGAGCGCAGTTCTTGCTGAAAAATGTGTTTGATGTTGTCGAAATTCATCGCCCCGGTTCGGAGGTCAGTTGACGGAAAATGTCTTCGAGGCTGGTTTGCTCCCGATGGAGCTCGAGGAGCCCCCACCCCTTCTGGACGCACAGTTGAAAGAGGTCCTTGCGGATATCCGTCGCACGGGACGTTGCGATGCTTATTTTCTTGACGCCGTTGCGTTCCTCCAGGAGGGAAACGGTTTCAATGGCGGGGATCATCCTGACCTGGGAGGAAATCATCTCGAACGACTGGCCGTCTGTGACCTCGACTTCGAGCATGACTTTCTCTCCGCCGTGCAGGCTTCGCTGAAGGTCCTCGATCGGGCCGTCGGCAACAATTTTCCCGCGGTTGATGATCACCACGCGCTGGCACGTCGCCTGGACCTCGGGCAGGATATGCGTCGAGAGAACGACGGTCTTTTCCTTCCCCAGATCCTGAATCAGTTTCCTGATCTCGACGATCTGATTCGGATCCAGGCCGCTGGTCGGCTCGTCGAGCACCAGGACGCGCGGGTTATGGATCATCGCCGCCGCAAGGCCCACACGCTGGCGATAACCTTTCGATAGCTGTCCGATATCCTTGTGAATCATCTCGCCGAGTCCGCGGATCTGCACCATCTCCTTCATCCGGCGGGGGATCATCGGCTTGCTCGAGGTAATCCAAAACATTCATGTCCGGATAGAGCGGATTTTGCTCGGGCAGGTATCCGACAAGCTTCCGCACTTCCAGTGAATCATCCACGACATTCATCCCTTCAACCTGCGCCGATCCGGAACTGGGCATGAGATAACAGGTGATGACCCGCATCGTGGTCGTTTTTCCCGCCCCGTTTGGACCGAGGAACCCGAGAATCTCGCCTGAGTGAACTTCAAACGAGATATCGTCGACGGCTTTGGCATCGCCGTAATACTTCGAAAGGTTGTCGACGCGAATGGACACGTGATCCTGCTTGAAATTGACGAACGAGAGAAGAAATTACTTGCGGTTTATCCGAGAAAAAAATATCGCACTTTTTCACCAAAAAAG
>VBOC01000122.1 GCA_005877655.1 Ignavibacteria bacterium | reverse complement strand
AGTTCCCGGCACAAATCCACGCCGCTCTTGCCCGGCAGCATCCAATCCAAGATCAAGAACACAAATGACTGCTTCGCTAGCGCAACTTCGGCTTCTTCGGCGCTACCGACCGCAACCACTTCGTGGCCGCGCCTTTCGATCAACCGCTGCAAAGCCCTGCGACTTTCCGGATGATCTTCGACGAGCAATATTCTCATTTCTGAAATTATGGAATTTCCCAAAATTCAATTGGATCAGATCGTGCGCGAGCACGTCCCACCCAAAGACAATTGGGAGCAAGATGACTGCCACCAAATGGCGCCGTCCGGTGAAAACGCGAAAATGAGATTTTTCCTTAGATCGACATCTTTGCGCAATCGAATCGCAGCGCCTTGCGTTACATTCCTGCTCTGCTAGATACAGCGAAAGTTTTCCGCAGGCGGTAGAAATTCATGCTCAGTTTTCGTTTTTTCATTCTTTGTCTTGTTGGCTCTTTCGCAATTGGCGCGGCCAACGGGGACAACGATGCGGTCACCCCGGAGGCAACTCAAAAGCCCAGGCCTGCAGCGACACTCGACCCGGGAATCACGTTTGATTGGGTCCATGTCGACGGACCTTATGTCGCGATGACGTTCGACGATGGCCCGAGCGCGAAATTGACGCCAAAGCTGCTCGATTTACTCGCAGCCCATCACAACAAAGCCACGTTTCATCTCATCGGCGAGAACGCTGCTGAACATACCGAACTTGTCGCCCGCGAAGCACCTGGAGGGCACGAGATTGCGAATCACAGCTGGTCGCACCCAAATCTAGCCAAGATGTCCGACGATGGAGTTCGCAGCCAACTGCGCCGGACCGAAGACGTAATTAAGAGCGCAATTGGAAATCGCCCGACGTTGCTGCGTCCGCCCTACGGGTCGATCAGCGCGCGGCAGAAAAAATGGATCAACCAGGAGTTTGGTTACAAGATTGTTCTTTGGGATGTTGATCCATTCGATTGGCGACGGCCGGGAGCGAATGTCGTCTGCAATCGGATCGTCAAAAATGCGCGGGCCGGTTCGATTATTTTGGCCCACGACATTCATCCGGGCACAATTGACGCGATGCCCTGCGTCCTCAATCAGCTCGAAGCCAAAGGATTCAAGTTCGTAACCGTCTCGGAATTGATCGCGATGCAGACGCCAATCCCGCCGAAACCTTCGGCGTCACCGAAGTCAGCCGGCCCAAGATCGACATCTCCTTCTCCGACGCCGCACGATTGATCTTTGCCGGCATGATCGCCGATCGATATTTGGAGCTCAAAGGCGAGCTTGAAAGCATTCTCGCCGGATCGATCAAGCTCGGTTCCGAAATGCAGCGCCCGGCCGAACAGCTCGACACCTGGCAAGCGCTACTGCGCGATATCACTGAACCGCTGCTCTTCGTTGCAGTAGGCGAAGTCAAATCCGGGAAGTCTTCGCTCTTGAATGCCCTTTTCGGGAACGAGTTCGCGAAGGTGGACGTGCTACCGGCGACGGATCGCGTTTATATTTTTCGATACGGCGCCGAGGAGAAATCAACGGAGGTTTCATCAAAAATTACCGAGCGATACTTGCCGATACCTTTCTTGCGTGACTTCAACGTCGTGGATACGCCGGGGACCAACACGATGGTCAAAGAGCATCAAATGGTGTCGGAGGATTTTATGCCGCGCGCCGATATTGTGCTTTTCGTTTTTTCAGTGGCAAACCCGTGGACCCAATCGAACTGGGAATTTTTGGATTTCCTGCAAAAGACCTGGCTTAAAAACGTGATCTTCGTGCTCCAGCAAATCGACTTGCGCGAGCCAACTGAAATCGACGTGATCCATCGACATCTTCAGGACACCGCGATGCGGCGGCTCGGATTTGTTCCACCTATCTTTCCAGTCTCGGCCCGCAAAGCGCTGCTCGCGCGGACGAGCGGCCTGGACAAGGAGAAACTTTGGGAAGAAAGCGCGTTCCAGCCTTTGGAAGAACAAATCAATTTCATCGTTAATGAATCGAGCACGCGAATGCTGAAGCTTCGCTCCACATTTCAGGCAGCGCGCGCGGCATTAGAGGATCTGGATCGAGAAATTCGCGGGTTTCTGGATAAAATTTTAAGCGATAGGGCGGTTCTCGATCGGCTCGATGCATTACTCGAAACCCGCCGCGAGCAAATGCTCCGGCAAGTGAAAGCTCTCGTGCGCGAAGGAGAAAGCGCCTACGACGAAACCACGAAAGAGAGAGCACTCTTGCTCCGACAGGAGTTGAAGTGGTGGCGCGGCTTCAGCCTGATCTGGGGCCGCAAAAGTCCGGAGCAGCTGCACGGCCGAATTGAGCAAAACCTGCGGCAATTGATGCAACCACAAATGGACAAAGCGGTCAGGACCTTGGAAGCGGACTTGCGCGCTCTTTGGCCGCAGATGCAGGATCTCCTCGAGAATCAGTTGTCGCCTGATTTGCAAAAGGAAGCGCGGCAGAACCTGCCCGATTTTGCCGGCCAACGACGTGAGCTCTCCGAATCGATTCAAGCAGCCTTCGTCAACATCCTCGCCAATAAAGATCTGCCACAACAATTGGCCCGCTCGTATTCACAAACGGCGATTTCGTTACGAGCAGTTGTCGCAATTTTCGCGGTTGCCGCGGCGGCCGGCGTTTTCTTTCAAGCACCAAACGCGACCGCCACCATGGGCACCTTTGTTCTCGCGGGACTGGCTGCGCTTCTGGCGATTTTTCTGGCTTTCAATCACCGTCGGAGCGTGCTGCGAACCTATCAGCGTCAATTGTCTCCGAAACGGGCTGAGTTTTCGCAAAATCTCGAACAGCAATTTGCAAAGGCCATGGACGCGTTCTGTGCAGATATCACCAAGAAATTCCAGGATCTGCGCGAGATTTGTCAGAGCCGCCTCGGTCGCTACGAACCGTGGTCGCGACACGCAGAAGGACTACGGGCGAAGCTCGATGGATTGAAACTGCGGCTTGGCTAGAGAATCCGCGCCCGACTTGACGCGGTTCAATGCTTCGCGTTGGTGGAGCTGCTGCCTTGCTGCTGGACCAATCGCTGCTCGGCCTGGCGACGCGCAATGACAAAGTGATTGTTCTCGCCGTAACTGCGCCAAGGCCCGGGGGACACGTCCTGCGTGTTCACAAATTGCCAATCGGTCACGTCAGTTGGCTGCAGCCCGAGGTAGTCGCGCACTGCCGGCGAAACATCCAGGCCAGCGCCATGGTTGAGATTGGGTTTGGGACGTTCGTTGCCAAAAACATATTGGAAGTGATCGGTGCGAAACGGACCGCAGTCTTCCCATTGCGCGTAACAAGTCCGATTGCCTTTGCGGATCGCGATCCAGTGATGCCAGCAAACTGATTGCCCCTGCCCCATGTAAGCCTGTTTGAACCACGGGATCACCAGCGGCGCTTCCGGCTTAAATTGGCCGTGCGTCAGAGACCGGAATGTAGTTCCGCCGGTCTGATCTTTCGGGAGTGTCGAATCCGCCGTAGCTACCGGTCCAGTTCAGATCCCACGAGCTTCGATTATTCGGCACGGGGTTATTACCACCCGCCTGTTCTCCGATCCAGAACACCGTCGTCACAATGTTCGACTTCCAAGGATAGCGCTGGATCGCGGGCCGGGAACTCGTCGGCACAAACACCTGTGGCTCGACTTTGAGGAGGGCTTGCTCGCGCAACTTCATCGCGTACTTGGCGAAGTCGGCCGCGGTCGCGTATGGCGAACTCGATTGCTCCTCAGCCTGCAGCACGGAGATGGCGCCGGCGATGAGGACAAAAGCAAAACTACGTTTCATGGACCTACAGGGCGGCCTGTTTCTATCCGATTTTCCTGCCTTTCGCAAGGCCTTTCATTATGGAAAAACCAGTGCCGCTGACGGTTACATCTACAAAGCACTATCCGTTCCACTCTACATTCTGCTCACGAGGGTATTGCGGATGTATTCTCGGTCGTTCTTTTCCGGGTAATCCAGGGTGTAATGCAAACCGCGGCTTTCTTTGCGGCTCAACGCCGAATCGACGATCAACGCCGCCACCGTGGCCAGATTGCGTAGCTCCAACAAGTCCACTGACACCTTGAAATTCCAATAAAACTCGCGGATCTCCCGCTGGAGATTGCGCAGACGCGCACTTGCGCGCTGGAGTCGCTTCTCGGTCCGCACAATTCCTACGTAATCCCACATCAGCCGCCGAATCTCGTCCCAGTTGTGGTAGATAACGACCAATTCGTCGACGTCCTGGACGTCGCCTGATTCCCATTCAGGCAAGGACATCTCGCGCTGACGCTGCGAAGATCGACATCGCCGCCACGACCAAGCCTTCCAGCAGCGAATTACTCGCCAGCCGGTTAGCACCGTGCAATCCGGTGCAGCCAACTTCGCCAATTGCGTACAGTCCGGGCAGATCGGTCGCGCCGTTCACGTCGGTTTTGATTCCGCCGCATTGATAGTGCGCGGCCGGCACCACCGGAATCGGTTGTTTCGTCATGTCGATCCCAAACCGGAGGCAAGTCTCGTAAATATTTGGAAACCGCTCGCGTAGAAATTCCACCGGTTTGTCGGTGATATCGAGAAATACGCATTGCGCGCCGGAGCGCTTGATCTCGGCATCGATCGCGCGCGCGACGATGTCCCGCGGCGCGAGCGAGCCGCGCGGATCGTAACGTTTCATGAAATCCTTTCCGCGATTGTTCCGCAGGATTCCGCCCTCCCCGCGCACCGCCTCCGAAACATCGTATTCCTCCATCCCAATACAATGTTGTCGATCAAACGCGTTTTCCCAAAGAAAACCGCGAGCGCGAGAAGCGAGTTCGGCCCAGGCAATTCGATCGGATCGAATCGTCTCAACTCCGGAAGTGTTTTCATCGAGCACATAAATTCCAAGACAACGATCTTCCGCTGCGAAACCAAGTTTGGCGGCCGTAATTAGATCGACCGCCATGTGATTTTCCAAAAGATCGACATGCGGTTGTCGACCAAGTTCTTTGAGCAATGCGTTCTCGATTTCTTTTCCAGTTACATCTTGCACGTGCAGCACGCGCCGCTTCGAATGTCCGCCTTCGCGGCCGAGGTCGAATTCCCGATGGCCGGAAACTTCCCGCTCGTCGAAATGAACTCCGAGACCGACCAAATCCTGAATCCGCGCTGGCGCTTCCATTACAATCGTGCGGACGACATTCTCGTCGCATAAACCAGCGCCGGCCTCGAGGGTGTCGCGGACATGGAGCTCGAACGAGTCTTCATCGCTCGTCACACACGCGATTCCGCCCTGCGCCCAGGCCGTGTTCGTGTCGGGTCCTTTGCGCTTGGTAATCACCGCGACTGAACCGTGTTTGGCCGCTTTCAAGGCAAAAGACGACGAAGTCGTATTCCTTCACCCCAAAACAATATTGTCGATCAATCGCGTCTTTCCAAAATAAACCGCGAGAGCGATGAGCGAATTCGGCTTAACGGCTTCGATCGGCTGCAAAGTTTCCGCGTCCACCAGCTCGACATAATCGATCCGCGCGAGCGGCGCGGCCTCAATGGTTGTGCGGACGAGTTGAACGACGTCGGCAGACGAACCAAACAGTCTCGTCGACGCCTTCGCGATCAACAACGCCTTGCGAACAACAGCAGCCTGCTTTCGTTCTTCGGCATTCAAATACGCATTTCGCGAGCTGCACGCGAGACCATCCTCTTCCCGCACCGTCGGGACCGCGATGACGTCGATCTTGTAAGTCAGATCGCGCACCATTCGGCGAATGATCGCGAGCTGTTGAAAATCTTTTTCGCCGAAGA
>VBOC01000121.1 GCA_005877655.1 Ignavibacteria bacterium | reverse complement strand
TCGAGCGTATATATGGCCACTACCAGCAACCTCAATTTCCTTGATGTGAAGATTACCAATCCCAACACTAGTGCCGAGCCAATTGTGTCCATTGTCTGTCGTACGATAAATGCCGCTGTCTGTTCCCGCATATACATTCCCTATAGAATCAACAGCCATAGCTCTGGTTGGGACAACGGGCAGACCATTTGTCTGCTTCCAAAAATCTTGCGCGCTTGCTCCGACGGTGAAGATTGTTATTATAAGATACAAAATCCATATCCGGGTTAATATCACGAGTCACCTCTTGGTCATTAGGGTTAAAGCAGTATTACCGCCCAATCTGCACTGCTTAGGATGCTGCTCATACAATATTCTCAGGTGTTCCCGCGGGAGGGAGCTCATATTCACCTCAAGAGCACAAGCTTTCGAGTTAAATTAAGCGCACTAGTTTCGAGTCGGTAAAAATAGACGCCACTTGAAAGCTGGCCTGCGGACCAAACCACAGATTGTCGACTAGGATTCCGCATCCCATTAACTAGCATTGCCACCTCTTCTCCCAGGATGTTGTAAACCTTGAGAGTTACAATCATAGCCCGAGGCAAAGAGAACTCAATTACTGTGGAGGGATTGAACGGATTTGGATAATTTTGGTCAAGGAGGAACGAGAAGGGAATCTCAGTTTTTCTTTTATCAACCGCACTAGTGAGCGTTTGAGAGCTCTCGTATACATAAAAATCTGTGCCTGCAAAAACAAAGTCTTTCGACGGGCCTTTAGGGGAAAGTACCATTGACCAAACGTTTGGATCGTTCAAACCCGTAATAACATGAACCCATGCGTCCCCGTTGTTGCTAGAATAGAAAACTCCGTTCTCAGTTCCCACAAGAATTTGGTTACTTGGGCGTGTTATGACTGACCTTATTTTGCGAGTGAGAGTAAAATCCTGTGCGTTGCCCATCAGACCTGCGGATATTGAGAACGCCAGCAGACAAAGAATACGAAGGTTCAGAAGCCCTACAGCTTTTTCAGGGAGACTTTCGATGATCACAACTTCGGTTCGATTCTTGTTGTTCATGGTGTGAAACCTCCTTCTGATAAACGAATCTTTACATCCGATTGGAATTCTTTTTTGGGAGTAGGTCAGTGATCTTACGCAGGCGTCCCGGCATCGTAATACAGACCGGATGTGCTGTCCATTTCATATGCAATCTGTCCGTTCGCTGGTAGCAGAATTGGACTGCGCTGTGCCTGTGTCGTCCGTGGAATGAGAATGCCCCTGGAATTCGAGGCCACATCGAGCATCTCCGAAGTGTCGGCTGGGGCACCGGATGCGTTGATGCAAACTCCCCGAGAGCGCGCTATAGCACCCCCAATATAGAGAACCGCCCCAGTTAGGATGCAGCGAGCGAAGAGAGAAAGCTTAAATCTGAGCTTATGAATCTTGCGTTCAAAAACTGCGCTAGAATGTATTATAATGAACTCCTATCCCGAACAACGTTCCTCACGATTACCGTGATTCGCTGATTGACAAGCGCTTGATATGGTGTTGGGTTCGAACGTCGCGAATTCATAACTCAACGTCTCATTTCAACGGGCCAGGTCTATCCCGTAAAACTTTCCAATAAAAAAGCCGAATTATCTTCTGGATTCATCGTGAGGTGGTTGACGAACTTTTCCCCGTCCCAATACGTGACCCCTTTCCGTAATGCCTCAAAATATTCGTCGTTCAGGTGTGTTGCAAGCTTTCCATCGCGCTCCAGTTGCTGGTGGGCCGCCGTAAATGAATCCGAAGCCCGAACGTTTATACAGTTCAACTGAGAATCGAAATAATAGTACAAAGTACCGGTAGCTATTCTTACAGGCTCGTTCACCATGACCTCAAGAGTTCCATCACCGGCTATCCTCAGACCAGTGACTTCATTTGTTACGTCTGTAGCGAACTGCTTCAAATCTGAGCCGGGAAATGTGATGTAGTACTTTTCGGTCCCCTGCGGAAATCCATTCGGATAATAGCCTTGGGGGGCGGGGGCAGATCCCTCGACGCTGCGCGGATCGAATACCACCACACAAGCTTGCTGAAGTCGGTTGTTCTGACCACCATAGACTAATTCCTCTACTCCGTCATGATTGAGGTCTTTGTGGCCGAATTCTCTCAGCATTCCTGGATGCCAAAATTCACTGATCAACTTTCCACCCTTTCCATCCAGTCGCAGGAGGACGTTGGGGGCCCATGGATCGTGTGTAGCCGCCGCTATAATTTCGATATCGCCGGAATGTGCGAAATCTCCCGCTTCTATGTGGTAAAACTTGTATTGGTCGCTGTACGGGACGCCACCAAATTGCATAGTTCTATGAAGCTCGTATTTCCACCGTTCGGTACTGTCGGCGTTGTAGCAAATAAGTAGATTGTTAAATGGAAAATCCATAGAGGTCCAACCGAAAATGCAAAACAGCTCGTTCGTTCCATCGCTGTCCAGATCCTTAAGATTGATCACCCGTTCAGGATGACCCCCAATATACGGAGGGGCACCCTCCATGGTAAACTTGTCTCCAATGTGCTTTCGCCACAATTCATCTCCGTGGCCGTTCTGAACGATCAGGAATCCGTCCTTTGCTTGCGCAATCGCAGGATTCTTATCAAGCTTTGGCCGAATGGACATGAATGCGGCCGCGAGAGCGAGTGCTGCGAATGAGAACACGCCAGCGGAACGAACAGGATGAATCCGGAGATAACGAATGAAACGCTCGGTCAGCGAGCTTCGGTAGGGCTCGATGACCTCGGCGAATGATTCTACCAGACTATCCGATTTCTCTTTCAACTCTGCCTTGCGGCCCGGTAAAAAAAGGCGGTTCCTTGAAAGCAGCTTACGAGCGAAGGCGGTATCTCTCTCGGTGGGAGTAGATTCCGGACTTTCTTCGAGGCTCTGGTAGTACTGTTTTACCTCGCGAAGGTGTCCATTACAGAGTTGACATTTTCCAAGGTGAAGCAAGATCTTCTCCGTCTCGCTCTCGCCGAGTTCTTCAGGCGATAGATAATAGATTTCTAATTCGTGTTCGGAAAAATGTTCAGACATAATCTTGCCGGATGAAAGACACGCTGCTGACTCCTGATATGATCATACCGACTATGCCCATCATCTGTCTCTTTCCATCATATATCTATCCCCATCATCTGTTTTATTTCAACGTTTGAGGGTTTTCGCGTAAAATATCTGCGCGGGTTGGGCCTGATCGACAGTTTTTCATAATTCCCTCATCAAACGACTGGAAAATTCCTGCCGCGCCATTTTCAGCAAGTATTCCATCTTTGATCGAAATTCCTGCTCATAGGTCTCGGGAGCTATCGACAAGTGATTATTGAAATTTGAATAGAGGGAAGCGGGAGAGCTGTCGCCGGAGGACCAATCCTCCAACAGATCCTGGAGCGCGTTGAACATTGCCTGCGCTTGCTGATCGGTGACCT
Organism: Ignavibacteria bacterium; assembly: GCA_005877655.1. Lineage (GTDB taxonomy): Bacteria > Bacteroidota > Ignavibacteria > UBA10030 > SZUA-254 > VBOC01. Next base: position 12,481 of record VBOC01000121.1, on the reverse strand, counting down.
TCCCGCGTACCAGATAGGCCAAGAGTATCTTTTCCTTAAGCGCATTTTCCACCTCGTGCCGCAATCTTCGAAGTTCAAACTCGCTCAAGCTCTCCGAAGACGACGGATGATCCACCGACGTTTCCGGAGAAAAATCGGTTTGATATGAATTTTTGAACATTGATGCGACGTCGATCAGTGATATTGTGCGCCGGTATTGGGATTGGCACGCCAGGACATGATGAAGGGTTTCGAGCATTTCCGGAATGGAATGCCTTGAGCTTGCCTCTTGCACGAACCTTCCTGCCAATTCATCCGGTGGAAACGGCCCGAGGTGGTCCAGCGCGTCGAGCCGGAGCGGGAAGAGCACGAGACGCCTGAAATCTCTTCTTAGACCAAACGTTTTTGAATCCCTGAGACAATCACGAATATTTCGATGAACACGGGATCCGGCCGGATCTGTTTGGGCATAGAGGCGGGCGAATTGCGCCTCCGCGATAGAGATGAGAAAACCCTTATAGGCCAGAAAGAGATCACGATCGGGGATCGTGTTCAGATCGTTCCGCAACGACCCGATGAAATTCTGAATGTTACTAAATGTGTTGTCAGTATCGCGTGCGAACGCTTCTGCGATGCAATCATACGATAAATCGGTCATGGATAGTCCCTGCTGCAGACAAAGATGGGTGATCGACGAAGGGATGCACCTTAGATAAGCCTGGATCATGGTGCGGGATAACTGCACAGCCTCGCTCAACTGACTTTCCGAGATCGAACCGGATTCGAGCTGCGTGAGATGCCGTCTTAATTTCTCAGGATAGACTGTAACTGAAGGCATTATTGGGCTTGGAAAGGCATGCAATATGTAGGAAGAAAACGCGATTTAGTCAACTTTTACCCGGCGCATCCGTATAGTCTTCGGAGTGTATCCTGCCTGGATGGCATCTAACCTCGATCGCATCGACGCACGGCGTTACGAATAACTGAAGAGCTGAAACCCGTACGGCCTTACGTTGGGCGATCTCGATCCCATCGACGGTCCCCGGTGGTAATCGTTGGAAAGCCTCAAATCCGCTTCTTTTTTCCGTGCCGGGATGAACATTTTTTAACTTGACTTTGCTTCGCCGAGGCGTTACTTTACCAACGAGCCCCGCGCCCGCCCGACCGATCATCCAACCCAGAAGGAGGAGTGCCTATGCATACGTTGCGATTTCACTCGATCATCAGGAGAGGCAGCGTTTCGTTAATCCTGTTCGCAATAGCGGTTCTTTTCACATCACTTGCACCGGGGCAACCCCGGTACCGTACTTTCAGTCAAGCCGAACTCGCGCTGAAAAAGCTCAAGGACATCGGAAAGGTGGAGTTTGTACGAGCCCGCTTCATCTTTCATAATGATTCGAGTTATGTGGTCAACAGCCTCCATGCCAGATTCAATGGACATATCATTGCCATTGAGGATTCGGGAGGATTTACAGGCTATGCCCCGGCGGAGAAGAAAGGATTCACCGCTACCGGCCGAACCGTCGCCGGGCACGATTCAGTCGCGATCGTCCTTCTGTTGAATAAGGACAAGGTCAAGGCGGTAGCCGAAAAGTGGTGGTGGGATACTTCCGGCACGCAAATCGGTCCTGTTTACAAGGACCTGGCGGCCGCGTCCGCAGAGGGTTTCTCCCGACAACCAAACGGGGGGAACGTTCGAGACTTCATGTACAAACATGAGATCCGGCGGCCGAACGGATTGCTTGTCGGTATGCCGACGAGCACGCCGAATGTCGGGTGGATCAGGTACATGACGGCGGACAGAAAGTATTTCCCCCACACCGATAGTTCACGATGCTTTGATTTCATAGCACGGGATAACGGGGGGACGCGACCGTTCGTCGGCGAGCTGAAGAATCCGCACGTTAGGAAGCACAATAACCACCTCCTGGGCGAACTCCATGCGCTTAAGATCGCTGTCGTCGCGAACGACTCTGGAGTAACCGCTCCGTTTGATTCGGGCGCGACGCCTCTCGGGGATCTGATTTATCTTGATGCCGGGAATCTCACCGATCCGTGCAACAACATGACGATCCGCCGGATCATCGGAGTCACGGACTCCGCTCTCACATTTTGCAGTCGGTTCACCGCCTCGTTTTACTTCGGGCAGGATTCCTGCATCGGACGGATTAACCGGGCCTTCGACGGGCCGATCGTGGCTTCTTCGTTCAAGCCTTTGAGGGTGAACGGAACGCAGACGCTTCCACCGTATCTGCATCCGAATCCGAATGCGGTGCCTGTACAGCCGCCGACGGCCGGGTATTCAATTCTCGACGATACACCCGGGGAGTTCGCGATACGGCAAAATTATCCGAATCCTTTCAATCCGAGTACGACGATCGAGTTCGAACTTGCGGAGGCAAGCGTCGTCACATTGAAAGTGTACAATGTGCTGGGGCAGGAGGTCTCGACGCTTCTCAATCGGGAAGAAATGGAGGAGGGTGTGCAAACCATCGAGTTCAACGCCGCCAACATTCCTTCGGGAGTATACTTCTACAGGATTGTCGCGTTTACGCCGGCCGATCACCGACAGCTCTATCAGGCAGTCAGGCGGATGATGGTTGTCAGATAGGCTCTCCGCCGTATTGACGGTCTGGCAATTTTAACGACTTCCGAAAACCCCGGCTTACCCCCGGGGTTTTCGGATTCTGTGCCCTGCCAGATACCTCGTCACTCATCGTCGGGCTATTCGTCACCCGCGGCATGACTGATTAAGCCTTCATCCGCATTCCTCGTTCCTCGAAGCTGAAAATCCATCCTGCGAGTTTGCCGGGATCGATGTCCCGAAAATCATTCCAGTACTCGCGCGTATAGAGGTACCTCGAGCTCGTATCCGGGAGGGGGACCTGAGAGACCATCTTGAAGATTCTTGCGAAGCGGGTTTTCCACCGGACCATGTTTGCCAACCGGAGGTCCACCCAGCCGTCGTGCGCCCAGAGGTCGAGGCTTTTCGGCGTCACGGCCACCTCGTTTTCCCCTTGATAAGGCGGAATCTTGATTTTTCCGGTCTGACTCTATTTTCCGGCGGAGCCGGCGCGAGAGCTCCTTGGGGCTGGTACGTGCAACCGTTCTGGCGCTCTTGAAGCAGCGTTCGAGGAGATGAGCCTCATAGAGAAGCTTCGAGAGCCGGGGAGGCCCGAGAATCTCGAAGGCGATGCTTCGGACTCCGTGGCGGCGCTCAAGCGCCTCCAGCCGTTTCTTCGCGCCGTGGAAAAGGTAACCCGCACGGTAGGTGGGCGAGAGCGTCGCGTTATCGAGAGCGTTAATGATGTCGTGCCCGGTATTCCCTCCCTTGATTTCATAGATGGCGTCTTCCGCAATCTCTTCCGCCGTCACAAATTCCATCTGGCCGGGCGTGGCGATCGCCTCAAACTCGCCCCTTGAGAAAAGCCCGTTCTCGCCGGTGTCGATGAACACCGATTTCAGAGTTTCCCCCGTCTCGCTCGCAAGATCGGGCATGCGCAATTGGATCGCGCCCCGGAGTTTCACTCCCCGGCGCGGCGGGCAATCGAAGAGTTTGATCGGTTTCCCGCCCCGTTTGATTTCGCCGTACGCAGAGCGTCCGGCGTCCGTCCCATCAGAAACAGAAGCAGCGTGTGAGCGCCGGCCACGGCAGACTTGCTCAGAAGGACGCTCGAAGGGCGCTCTTCGCTGTGCGTGTAGGGGATGTTGAGTCCCATACCGCCGGTGCCGCTCGTACCGATTTTAACGTAAATCGTCGTCCGGAAGGTCTGCATCGAACGGTAGAGGAGCTGGACATGTCGGATGAGCTGGGGGGTGTAGAGCGTGCAGAGGAGCTGCTCGGTTGCACTCCGTAGCGCAGCGCTGTTGTCGCTCCGCTTGTTTCGCTTAATCTGCTGACGGACCCTCCGCGCGCTCTGAAAAATGTCCTGATAGGCGATTGCAGTAGCCGAATTGATGCAGTCGACGATGATTGCGGGCTTGAACCGCTCGATCAACCTAAAAATCGACGAACGGCGGAGGGTTCGTTCGGTGAGCTCGGCGAGCGTGTCATCAATGAGCATCTCCCGGCTTGCGGGGTCGTTGATAATCTCGTCCCGCCGGATGTCCTTGAGCTCATGGCGGACGAAGATGTTGCCCCACCATGGGACGAAAAACTGGTTCGGGGTCCGGGGAAATTCCTCGCGGAGCTCCCGGACGGCCTCTTCCGCCTCGGATCGGAGGAGGGAAGTGAGGATGATGCGCTTGGGTCTCTCGTCGACCAGCTTCCGGCAGATGGCGGAGCCGACCAGACCCCCGCCCCCCAATACGAGAACGGTTCGGTCCTTAATGTCCATGCGCCAGGGGGGTCACGCCTTTTCTACAACGACAGCGGTTCCGTAGGCGAGGACTTCCGTCGCGCCCGTTGCGACTTCATTCGCATCGTAGCGCATCCCGATGACTGCATTCGCTCCCATCTGGTTGGCGTGCTGGATCATGATAACATACGCATCCTGACGGGCACGCTCGCACAACTCCTGGTAGAGCGTAATATTCCCTCCGAAGAGGATCTGGATCCCCGCGCCGATGTTTCCGATGATGGAGCGCGACCGGACGGTAATTCCGCGCACGAGCCCCAATTGCCTGACGATCTTGTACCCGTCGAGCGTGAATGCCGTTGTAACCAACGCGTGCTCTACCATGGCAGCCTCACTTATATTTGATCGACTTGACGCACTTCTCGAACTCGGGGAAATAGATCTCCTTCTGCGGTGTGTACCAGTTGAGCGTGACACGGATGACTTTATCGTTCTTGACGACAAAGTAGGCGCGACTGCTGATATCCTTGCGCGTGGAATAATCGACCCAGAATGCCTTGGCTCCGCCGATCGTGGTTTCACCCGAGGTCTTTGACTTATACTTTCCCTTGTTCTGCGCCCAGGCCTTATCAACCGTGAGTCCCTTTGCCCCAAAGACATCGATATGGATGCTGCAATCCAACCGGTCTGCACGCAGTTCATTCACATAGTTCTTGTCGCCTTTCGTCACCGGGGCGATGACGAGGTTATCCGGATATTGCATCGTGAAATAGGGCGATGCGTCGAGCGTTTCCAGATTGGAAGAGGGCTGCCATACGTCCGGCTTTTTGGCGACAACAACCGGGATCTCAAACGAATTGAGCATTGCGTCGAAGACCGCAGCATGCGCCTGATATTGGTCGCCGTACCCCTCAAAGTCGAGCTTGTACACGCAGGTATCTCCCGGTACGAAAATCTGGTGGCCGTAGATGTTCGTCTTTGTCGTAGCCTGGATCTGATAGGGAACTTTCGAAGCCTGCCTCCCGGCGACGGTCACCGGTTGAGCTGGAAGTTCGACTGCTTCATGTCGTCCTTGGCTGCCTGAAGAATATCCGGAAACGGCTTGCCCTGATACCGGATGACTTCAACGGTCACAGCCCCGCCCGGTTCGCCGGTGCGCGGATCCTGCAGGCGGTTCAGGACCTCCTGCGACTTCGCGAAGACCGCCTTGCCGGTCGTACCAAGCTGTTTCCACTCTATGGGATAGTGTATTTTGAAGCCGTACCCGGGGTCCCGGTACTCGTTCATCTCGCCGACGGGGACCGGCTCCGTCTTTTTCTCGCACCCGGAGGCGCCGAGCAAAAGCAGGAAGCAGATTGCAATGAGAACTTTCATCGGAGACTCCATAGTAGTGTGATCGATGTTCATTTCGGAACCACTGTGTCGTACCAGAATTTTTTCTCACGGGAACCGAGCTCGTCCACGTGCAGGTGCTTAGTCTCGGTATACTCGCGCAGTCCTTCGATCCCGAATTCCCTGCCGATCCCGCTCTGCTTATACCCCCCGAACGGCGCCTTTTCGGAGATCAGGTGCCACTCGTTGATCCAGACGGTCCCGGCTCTGAGCCGGCGGGCCACGGCCATCGCTTTTTCCTTGTCGCGCGACCAGACTCGACAGTTTTGTACCTGATCACCGAAAGTACGGGCCCGAAAATTTCTTCCTGAGCGATCTTCATCGAGTTTCCGACACCCGAGAAGATTGTGGGCTCGACAAAAAATCCTCTCTTGAGTTCGGGCGCCTCCGGAACTTTGCCTCCGGTCACGACGGCCGCCCCCTCTTTAAGCCCGCTCGCGACATATCCCATGACCCGGTCACGCTGTTGTTCCGAAATAAGCGGGCCCATATCGGTCTTCGGGTCCTTCGGGTCTCCGAGTCTGATTTTCCTGGTCTTCTCCGCGACCTTGCCGAGGAATTCGTCGTGGATTTTTTCGGGGAGGAACAATCGCGTCCCGGCTTCGCAGCACTGGCCCTGATGATAGAAGATCGCATAGAGCGCTCCGTCCACGGCGAGCTCCATATCGGCGTCGTCCAGGACGATATTCGCCGACTTTCCCCCGCACTCCAGCGTGCATTTCTTCAGGGTTGACGCCGCGAGCGCCATCACGCGCCGGCCGACGGCGGTCGACCCGGTGAACGAAACCTTGTCGACCATGGGACTCTTGACCAGTTCTTCGCCACAGGGAACGCCCAATCCGGGGATGATATTCACGACACCCGGGGGGAAGCCGACCTCGTGGATGATCGCCGCGAGCTCCATCGCGGTCACCGGAGATAATTCAGAGGGTTTGAGAACAACACTGTTTCCTGCGGCCAGCGCGGGCCCCAGCTTCCAGACTGCCATCTTCAGCGGAAAATTCCAGGGCGTGATAGCCGCGACCACGCCTGCGGGTTCGCGGAGTATGAAATTCTGGCTGAACCCCGGCTTGGAGAGGCCCTCGATCGGTTCGGTGAGATTCGTTGCCGCGAGCTTGGAGAAATAGGCCATCGCCCGGGCGCTGAGGTAAATATCTTCCTTTGCTTTCCGGATGGTGGAGCCGGAATCCTCGACCTCGAGCATTTCGAGATCGTTTTTCCGTTCGTTGATCTTGTCTGCTACGGCCTTGATGAGCGCGCTCCGCTGTTCGCCCGAAAAGGATCTCCAGGGGCCCTCATCGAAAGCTTTGCGCGCGGAAGCGGCGGCCCTCCGGGCATCTTCCTCGCCTGCCAGCGCCACGCGGGCCACAACCTGGCGATCGAAGGGATTTATTGATTCGAATGTCCGTTTCGAAGCGGACTGGACAAACTCGCCATTTATGTAGAGGAGGTACTCGCGCATGGGTCACTGCGCCCCGAGGCGTCCCCAAACGGAGAGGTACAGGATGACCACCAGGAGGAGAGGCATTACGACATAGAAGAGGAGCAGTTGCTTGTCGAGCTCGTCCAGCATCTCTTCTGCGTATGGCGGCGCTGTCCCCGAGACTATCTTTTGAGCGAGCGCACCCCGCTTCCTGGACTTCGTGCCGAAGAGAACCCCGCTGATGACGGCGATGGCGAAAAATCCGATCTTCGCGGTCAGCCAGCCGAGCGTGAAAATGCCGACGCCGATCTGGGTCATGTTGATGATGCCGGTGATGAGCATGATCGCCATGGCGATCGGGCTCATGAGTCCGATCGGCTTCAGTGCGCGGAGAAGCAGCATTTTTGACCTGATATCCTGGACCTTCCGGTACTGAAGGTGAAGGAAGATCCCCGCCACCGTTGTTGTGGTAAGCAGACCGAAGCCGACAAGGTGAAAGAGCAGGCTGAGTTCGTGTAGCACTGGCGCGTTCCTTTCAGAGAAGTGGCTTCCTCATTCTCGATCGTGGGGGCGAAATGACGGGGATAAAGATACAAAATGTTTACGAGAGTCTCAAGGAATCAAACCCGTCCCGCTTGTCCCGTATGCGGGGACGGGAAGCAACTTATCTTGACTGCGCGCGGATTTTTCAGTATGATGAAAACGTGGAGCGCGAACAAATGATCGAAACGACCATCCGCGAACTCATCTCGTTCCATCGGAGGAACGGCGATTTTAATTTAGACGTGTTTGGAAACCGCCTCAGCTCCGATCAATACCGGATTGCCTACGAAAGCACGCTCTCAAACCTTCCGGAAGGTGCGAACGTGATGGATTGGGGGTGCGGAAACGGCCACTTCTCCTACTTTCTGGCCAGAGCGGGATTCAGGGTGACCGGATTCTCATTTCTCGGTTATCCCCTGCTTATGAAGGAGTCGGGCCTGGGCTTCGATTTTGTTCCGGGTTCCCAATCCGACCCGCGCCGGCTGCCGTTTCATGACGAAGAGTTCGATGCTGTGGTGAGCATGGGTGTTCTCGAACACGTGCGCGAGACCGGGGGCGATGAACGGTCGAGCGTGAGCGAGATCCGCCGCATCCTGAAGCCCGGGGGCGTCTTTCTGTGCGCCCATTTCCCCAATCGCCTGAGCTGGATAGAGTTTTTGACGCGGAAATTCCTACCTTCGAGGTTCAGGCACCGCTACCGGTTCACGCGGCGCAACATCGGAGAGCTCTGGAGTTCGACCGGATTTACAATCCGCAGAATCTCCCGCTACGGCTGGTTACCGCGCAATGTTGTGGGAGGCTCCCGTTCGGCGTTCATGGACGCGCGCCTCTCCCTGTTCCTCTATGACCTCCTGGAAAGCATCGCCAGGGTTCTTCTGTACCCTTTACACCAGAACTTTTTGATCGTCGCCGTGAAAAACCGCGGTCTGATCGAATCAGCATCACCCGATTCTGGATTGACGAGGACAGCGGCCGGGGAGCGGCGTGCGGGGAAAAGCGTGGTGAAATGATTGCACAAATGAAATGGGTCGAACGGAGCTTCCGATCAGACCTTCCGATCACTCCCTTCCCGGGCATCGTCGAGCGGTTACGGGGAACTCCCGCCCGGCAGGATGGTAAGGAGCACAAACTGAGGACAAATTCTGGCAAATTGGTACGACGTTCCCGCTTGTGAATCGGCCGGTCTTTTCCTATATTTTTGCATGAGCCCGAAGACTCGACAGTCCAAGCCGATCGGAGTCTTTGATTCCGGGATCGGAGGCCTGACGGTCGTGAAGGCGCTCATGCGGCGGCTCCCCCACGAGAACATCGTTTATTTCGGCGACACCGCGCGGGTCCCCTACGGGGCGAAGTCCGCGCAGGTCGTGCGCGAATACGCCGCCCAGGACACCGACTTTCTCGTCTCGCACGACGTCAAGATGATTGTCGTCGCCTGCAACACCGTTTCGTCGGTGGCGCTTGAAGTCGTCCAGAAACATGCCAAAGTGCCCGTTGAAGGGGTCATCCTCCCCGGGGCGAAAGCGGCGGCGAATGCCACAAAAAAAAAGCGGATCGGGGTCATCGGGACAATCGGCACCATCGCCAGCAACGCGTACACGAACGCCATCCGGCAGCTCGATTCATCGGCCTCTGTCGTCTCACAGGCGTGTCCGCTCTTTGTTCCGCTGGCGGAGGAGGGATGGATCGACCGCGAGGCGACGCGGCTGATCGCCCGGGAATACCTGTTTCCCCTCAAGCTCCAGAAAATCGATACACTGGTTCTCGGATGCACGCATTATCCGATTCTGCGTGATGTTATTCAGAGCGTCTTCGACGGCAGTGCCGAGCTGATCGATTCGGGCGAGGCGACGGCCGCCGAGGTGGACGGGATGCTGACCGATCTCGATCTGCGGAACAAGAGCGATCAGAAGGCGAATGTCCAGTTTTTTGTCAGCGACATCCCTCACAAGTTTACCGAGATCGGGGAGAGATTTCTCGGACAAAAGTTGGGAAGAGTGCGACGGGCCGCCGGTTTCTAGTACCAGACCGCCTGCTTTTGCGAGTTCTAGTTTACAAGTAATTGTTAGACGGGTATGAGCGTCACTGAACACCACAACCATCTCCGGAGAACTTCATGACCGATTCAACCACGTTCCTGCGCGCCATCGACCTCGTTGTCGAACAGAACAAGATGCTTGCCCACCCGTTTTATCAGACGTGGAGCATGGGGAAGCTCAGCACGGAGGCGCTGTCCGGCTACGCCAAACAGTACTACCGATTTGTCCAGGCGTTTCCGACGTTTCTGAGTGCGACTCATTCAAACACACCCCAGTTGAGCCTCCGCCAGGAGCTCCTGGAAAACCTCATCGAAGAAGAGCGGGGCCCGGAGAACCATCCCGACCTCTGGTTACGATTCGCCCGCGCCCTCGGTATATCCCTAAGCGAGCTCGACCAAACCGAGCTTCTTCCCGAGACCGGGGAGTCAATCGCCACCTTGAGAACCCTGACGCGCGACGGATCGCACCTGGAGGGGGTCGCCGCCCTGTATGCCTACGAGTCGCAGATCCCGGAAGTGGCCCGCGTGAAAATTGACGGCCTCAGGCAATTCTACGGGATAACCGACGGCGATGCGCTGTCGTTTTTTACCGTCCACCAGCAAGCGGATGTCCACCATTCAGCATCCGAGCGGGCGATCCTGGAGCGTCACGCGCTGAATCCCGAGGACCGGCACTCCTGCGTCGAAGCCGCGCGAAGGTCGGCGCGATCCCTTCTCAAGCTTCTTGACGGAGTGCAACGCGCGTTCGTCGAGCGGCAGTGAGCTGGGACGCCAGGACTGAAACGAAATCACGGAGGATCTATGCCGCTTCTCTCACACGATCAGGTTATAAAAGAGCTGAAAGACTTGAACTCATGGCAGCTCGCCGGCAAGGAAATCAAGAAGACGTTTGAATTGAAAGATTTTGCCCATGCTATCGGCTTCGTCGCTTCGGTCGCGCTGCTCGCCGAACGGGCCAACCACCATCCGGATATCGACATCCGGTGGAGCAAAGTTTCGCTGGCGCTTTCTACGCACAGCGCCGGGGGGCTCACCGAAAAGGATTTCAATCTCGCGCGCCAGATCGAGAGCCTATGATCCGTTCACCGGCCGGTTCCGTCCCGTCGCCGGATACTCAGGAGGATATCCTTGCTCTCTTCCGGCGGACCGGGGCGCTCCTGGAGGGGCATTTTCAACTTTCGTCGGGCCTCCACAGTCCGCAATATTTTCAATGCGCCAGGGTCCTTCAATACCCTGAGCATGCGGAGGCCCTCTGCGGCCGGATTGCCGCCAGATTCAGGAATGAATCGGTCGGGGTCGTCATCGCCCCCGCGCTCGGCGGCATCGTCGTCGCTCAGGAGGTCGGCCGGCAGCTCAATGTGCGATCGATCTTCGCCGAGCGGCGGGAGAACGAGCTCATACTTCGGCGCGGGCTTGAGATTGCACCCGGCGAGCGGGTGCTGGTCTGCGAAGACGTCATCACCACGGGCGGCTCTGTCGAAGAAGTGATGAAGATCGTAAGGGGATCCGGCGGAACGCTCGTGGGCGTCGGGGCCATCGTGGACCGGAGCGGCGGCGCGGCCGGATTCGAGAACAGCTATTCCACGGTCACGCTGAAGGTCCTGGCGTACAAGCCCGATGAATGCCCACTCTGCAAGCTCGAAGTCCCGATCGAAACCCCGGGGAGCCGCGAAGCCTTTCACGGCAAAGCGCCGATGAGCGCTCCGAACCATCGCACCTAACGAGCCGCCCCTACGTCCTGAACTCCGGTGCAGCTGAAACTGCTAAGAAGAAATAGGCTCTACGAGGGCCGGGTCTTCAACGTCATCGTCGACGACGTCGAATATCCTTCCGGGAACAGGTCGATACGGGAGGTCGCGGAACATTCCGGCGGATCCGTCGCGCTCGCCCTCTTCCCTGACCGCCGGATCATCCTCGTCCGCCAGCATCGCTACCCGTTCGACGAGTTCGTGTGGGAGCTGCCGGCCGGAAAGCTGAACCCGGGGGAAGATCCGCTTCACTGCGCCCAGCGCGAGCTCGAAGAAGAGACCGGATACCTCGCCGCCGACTGGCGTAAATTGACATCGATCTATACGACGCCGGGATTCTGCAATGAAGTTCTCCACCTGTTCATGGCGCAACGGCTTTCCGAGTCTCCGTCGGGAAGAAAATTGGAGGAAGGGGAACAAACGCTGACCGCGAGCATCATCGCTCTCGATGAAGCGATCGCCATGATCGATCGCCAGGAGATCAAGGACGCGAAGACGATTTGCGGTATCCTGCTCGCAGAGAGGTTAGCCCGGAAAACATGAATTCGATGGATGAGGATGTTTTTGCCTCCCCCGGAGGAGATCGGAAATACCGGCTCGATCTCAAGCGGTGCATCATTCGTGAATGCGACGGCGAGCTTGCGGAGCTGTCCTATTACGAGCGGAACAATTGGGCGACGGTGGAGCTACAGTGCAACCGTTGCAAGAAACGATTTGTCGTCAAGGTCGAAATCTGAATCTTGAGTCACGAGGTGGGCCTTCATTGAACCCCACTGAAATCATACGCAAGAAGCGAGACGGCGCCAAATTATCGCGCCAGGAATTAGAGTCTTTTATTACGTCGTACCTCGCATCCGGCGTCGCGGACTACCAGATGTCGGCGTTCCTTATGGCGTGTTACTTCCGCGGCATGGATATTGACGAAACGACCTCCCTGACGGAGGTCATGGTCCGATCGGGTGCGGTCGCCGATCTCTCATCGGTACCGGGCGTCAAGGTCGATAAACACTCCACGGGGGGAGTCGGCGACAAAGTTTCATTGATCCTTGCGCCGATGGTGGCG
>VBOC01000119.1 GCA_005877655.1 Ignavibacteria bacterium | reverse complement strand
CTCGATCGCGAATCTGCCTCCGGGGTCATACTCCATCGTTATAGACAAGGAGGGATTCACGACCGCAAGTGCCCCGGCATATACTGTGGACGGAAGCAACGGCTACGAAGTAACCACTGCGACGGCAGGGATAACACCCGATGTGGCGCTGTCAGTCACGCCGGGAGTAGTCGTGCTGCCGAAGGAATATCGGCTTGAACAGAATTACCCGAATCCATTCAACCCCATGACGGCGATCCGTTTTGAAATTGCCGGCAAGAGCGTCGTGAGTCTGCGGATCTATAATCTCATCGGTCAGCATGTTGCCTCGCTTGTTGACGCGGTCCTGGATGCAGGGAACTACCGGACCCAGTGGAATGCGCAGGACAATAACGGGGGTTCGGTCGGAAGCGGGATCTATTTCGCGAAGCTCGTGGCTTCACCCGTGAATGGAAGCGGACAGGTGTTCTCGCAGGTCCGGAAGATGATACTTTTGAAATAGTATCAGGGGATACTAACTATAAATGAAGACACGGTAATAGGACAAGGTGCCGGGAAAAGGTAACAGGACAAGGTGCCTGGACAAGGTAACAGGAGAAGGTAACAACACAAGTGTCCGAATGGCGACTAGCCATGATTCTGTGGGGATGGAAGAGGGGATGATAGGAGGGGCGGCTCCCGCGGGACGGGAACACCCCTCCTCAATTTTGGAGGCGGAGAGATGCCGGAAAGGTTTACAGGCGCAGCGGTATTTTATTCCTGCCTTTCCGGTTGGTCAGGAGGCGATATGGAAAAGTGCCCAAGAATGATCCGGATTGAAGCATTTTGGGAAGCCGGAGCGACAGATGCCTCTGGCACGGGGGTTGCAGCTAATGGCTCGATGTCAAAAGGGCCTCTGAATCACTATAAAGTTGATTATCGGGGATGGGTTCACAACAGCTACTGATTGGAGTGCTTTGCATCGTCGTCGTTGCGATAGCGATCTTTGTGGGAATGGAAATGTTCGGCGCGCATAGCACAGAGTCCAACAAAGACGCCGTAACCACCAGTCTCCGTGGTGTTGCGGCGGATGCATTGCAGTATAAGATGCGCCCGAAGATATACGGCGGCGGCAATCCATCGTACGCCGGCTATGTTATACCGGGCAAATTCCAAAAGGACGACAATGGAACGTATGCCATAAATGGAAGTCCATCAACCTCACAGATTGTGCTGGACGGGACATCGGCGCTGAATACCGCTTGGGTAGCGACGATGACCGCCGATGACAGCGGCAGCACGAGCGTCACGTACGCCGGTTGGTGAACAGGACGGGAGATTTTGAAAACTTGCAAGGGAGCTGCAAAAGTAAGTCAATTAACTAACATATATAAATACACTCACTCAACAATATAAGGGAACAGTACAATGGGTCAACAGCAACTTTTACTCATCATCCTCGGCGTGATCATCGTCGGTATCGCTATCGCCGTGGGTATTTCACAGTTCGGTGCACACAGCACGCAGGCTAACAAGGACGGTGTGACGTCGAGCCTCGTGAACGTTGGCGCCAATGCCTACCAGTACAAGATCCGCCCGACAACGATGGGCGGAGGCGGCGGTTCTTACGTTGGCTATTCAATCCCGTCGAAGATGTCGAAGGACGACAATGGCACGTATGCGCTGGGTACCGTAGCGTCGAATTCATGCCAGGTCAAAGGTACGTCGACCATCAACACCGCTTGGGTCGCCACGTGCACGTCTGACGACACTGGCAAGACAAGCGTCACCTACGCCGGCTGGTAACTATTCGTAAGCCAAAAGGCAGCGGGCCCCGATATGGATCTCGCTGCCCCGGCTTACAACTTTGGATTGCAGATGCGCCGCCGGGATAAGGTAGATCGCAGTTCGCTCCTTACTCACGGCGGCATTTTTAAGAATGGGAATCGCGGGACTAATTGAATGGGTCAACAGCAACTACTGCTTGTCATACTCGGTCTCATTATCGTGGCGATCGCTATCGCAGTAGGAATAACTTTTTTCGGGGCGAGCAGCTCCGAGTCGAACAAGGATGGAATAACTGCCGGTCTGACGGGAATCGCATCCGATGCATATCAATACAAAATTCGACCCACCTCCCTGGGAGGGGGCAGGCCCGCGTATACGGGCTACAGCGTCCCGGCGAAAATGCTGAAAGACGACAACGGCACGTATGCCATCAGCTCCATATCGTCAACGCAGGTCGTATTTACGGGGACTTCAAGTATGAATACGTCATGGGTAGCCACGATGACCGCTGACGATTCAGGCCACACATCGGTGACATATGCAGGATGGTGAACGGGCGCAGGCCCCGGCTGGGGGCATAAGAAATTTTGTAGTACGAACGATAAATCAAATAACCATCAACAACAATAGAGGATCAGCACCATGGGACAGCAGCAGCTTCTACTCATAATCCTGGGCGTCATCATCGTCGGTATCGCGATTGCCGTCGGGATTTCGCAGTTTGGCGCGCACAGCACGCAGGCGAACAAGGACGGCGTAACGGCCAGCCTCGTGAACGTTGCAGCCAATTCATACCAGTACAAGATCCGCCCGACCACGATGGGTGGCGGCGGCGGCTCGTACGTCGGATATTCAATTCCGTCGAAGATGGCGAAGGATGACAATGGCACGTTCGCATTGGGCACCGTAGCGTCAAATTCGTGCGGAATTACCGGGACCTCGTCGATCAATACGGCGTGGGTTGCCACATGCACTGCTGACGATACGGGCAAGACGTCCGTAACGTACGTAGGCTGGTAGCGACACCCGGGAAGTCCCTGCTCGAGAAGGTCGGGGCGGGCTCGAACGGTTCGAGCCAACTCTGACAATGCCGGGGCGAGCCCGGGTGTGCAGGGACCTCCCGGAGGATGCAGGGACGGATATCGGCGCCCCCACGGGGGCCTGTGTTCCAGACATCGTCATTCTGAAGACCTTTGCCGGAGGCAGGGAGAGATCGGAAAGCTCTTTGCCCGGCAAGGTCTTTTTTTTGTCCGGAAAATGTAACGTATCTCACATCCCTGTTGATTCTAGTTGCTATGATGGTTACGTTAAAACCGTTCTATAATAGGGGGCGGAAGCAGGCTATCCGGAGAGATTGGGGCTGCGGTCCGCCGGGGAAAATGATGATGAAGTTTATAACCAATATGGAGTTACGATATGGCTGAGTTTCGGATCGAGGGTATATCGGCGGTAGGCAAGCCGGTCCAGGGCGTCATCGAGGCGGAGAACCCCCGCGCCGCGAAGGCGAAAGCGCACCAGATGGCGACGCAGCGCAAATTCAGGATCATCAGGGTTCTGCCCCGGGCAACGTTTTTGTATAAAGTCCAGCGCGGAGCCGAAAAGCCGGTCCTCGGGGAGCAGAAGGCCTTCACCAAGGAAGAGGTGCAGGACGCTCTCTCGAAGATGGGCTTCCGGGTTCTGAGCGTCAAGAAGAAAATGATGGAGTTCAAGCTCAAGCCGCCCACCGCGGAGATCGTCACGTTCGTGAGGGTGAGCGCAGACCTGATACGGCAGAAACTTCCGTTCAATGAAATCCTCCAGCTCATGGTCAACGACATCACGAACAAGACGCTGCGGGATGCGATCCGGGAAATCAACAACGAGCTGAAGCAGGGGAAGGACAGCGAGAAAGTCTTCATCAAGCAGGAAGGCGTGCTCGGCCGCTTCACTGCCCACATGCTCGGGCTTGCCTCGAAGAGCGGCAACATGGCCGAGATCTACGACAGCACCGCCAAGTTCCTCGAGCGCCGGGCCGAGTTCAAGAGGAACCTCAAGAGCGCTGCATATACTACGTCGGGTTTATTTTTCCGGGCATGGCGGAGGTGTTCGTACGCCTGAAGATCGACATGAGGCAGTTCCCCATGACGTATGCCACTCTTCAGATGAGCGGGTTCCTTCAGAATAATATCGTCATCCTCCTCATCGCCGTGCTCTTGCCGACGCTCCTCGCCATTCGATTTTTTACGACGGAGCGCGGACGGTTCGTGAGGGATAAGTACATGTGGAAAGTACCTGTCATCGGCCCCCTCATGCACAAGACCGCGATCGAAATCTTTTGCCGCGTGTTCTACGCCCTCTACAGCGGGGCAGGCGAAAACATCGACGTCATCAAGATGGCGAGCGAGGCGTGCGGCAACAAGTACATGGAGCATCAGGTGAAAACGATCGCAATTCCGATGATGGTCGAGAAGGGCGCGGGGATTACCGAGGCGTTCGAAGCATCCGGAGTCTTCACGAAAACCGCCATTTCCCGCCTCCACTCGGGCGCCGAAACGGGCACGGTGAAGCATACCGCTCTCCAGCTCGCCGAGTATTACGAGAAGGAGACGACCTATAAGATGCGGAACGCAATCGATTTCATCCAGCTCTGGATCAGTTTGATCATCATGGTCGTCCTGACGATGCTGACGCTGGTTTCTTCGGAGACGGCGACGTTTCACCCGAGCACGAATCCCGGCGCGGGTTAATTGTTCCGGCGAAGTCGGGAGAAGGATCCGGTTGTCGCGCGTGCGCAGGTCCCTCTTCCGACTTCGGGCCCGGGACCTCGGCAACGGGGGCCTCGGCCACCGAGGCCCCGGCAAACCATCGATTGATCGAGACACATGGCGCCGTTCGTACCATTTTCTATTGGAATTGAATGCCGGATGTAGATATAACCGATAAGATCGGCTACACACTCCTGAAGAAGGGGATCGTCGACTACGAGACCCTGGAAAAATCCCTCCAGGTTCGGGATAGCGAAGAAAAGAAAACGCGGCGGAACCTCGGGCAGATCCTCGTCAAAGACTTCAACGTCGACCACGACGCTGTGTTTAGCGAGGTGGCGTCCCTCTATGCGTTTCGCGAGATCCACCTCAACGACGAAGTCCTGAACATCGAGCGAATCGAATTCATCAAGAAGTATCTCGACGTCCTGCCGGATAATTATAAAGATCTTCTGATCCAGACGAAAGTCCTTCCCCTCCGGCTCGATGAAAAGCAGCCCGACAAGCTCATCGTCATCGCCTGCGATCCCACGGACCGTAACATCCCCGTTATCGCACGCCATTTCGGCGTCAAGAAGTACGAAGTCTGCTACTGCCGCCGGAAGGAGCTCGAGGGGTTGATGGAGCAGGTTATTCAACTGGAAAACGAGTTCCTGAAACTTGTCTCGACTTCCGAGATCGACATCGCGGTGGACGAAGAGGCCCTTCTCGACGAGGAGGCGCTGGAAAGCGAGATCAGCAAGAGCGCGCTCGTCAACCTGGTCGAGGGGCTCCTCGTGGAAGCGGTCAGGCAGGGTGCAAGCGACGTTCATATCATAGGCAAGGAAGGGAACCGGACCGAGTTCTTCTTCAGGATCGACGGCAATCTTATCCAGTGGTACGTCCAGGAAAGCACGATGCCCGAGGCGATCGCCGCCGTCGTGAAGGACCGATCAAAAAATGTCGACCGCTTTGAGCGCGAGTCCAGCCAGGACGGATTCATCCAGCGGATGATCGACGGCCAGCAGATCCGTTTCCGCGTCTCGATCATGCCGATCGTGGGCGTCGACATCAAGCACAAGTTCGAAAGCATCGTCATACGCGTGCTCGACAACCGGAAGGTGATCACAGACCTGAACAAGCTCGGATTGCAGGGACCTGCGAAAGACTTTTTTTATAAAGCGATTTCGAAACCCCAGGGTATCGTGATACTCACCGGACCGACCGGAAGCGGAAAGAGCACGACCCTGATCGCGGCCCTTCACCAGGTGATCGACCCGACGCTCAACGTGCTTACGGTGGAAGAGCCTGTCGAGTACATCATTAAAGGCGCCCGCCAGCTGAAGATCGGCCCGAAAATGGATTTCGACCAGGCGATCCGGGGCATCCTGCGGCACGACCCCGATATCGTGCTCGTGGGAGAGATGCGCGATAAGATCACGGCGGAAATCGCGATCAAACTGGCAAATACGGGCCACCTGACGTTCTCCACGCTTCACACGAACGACGCCCCCAGCGCGGTCACGCGACTGTATAAGATGGGAGTCGAACCGTTCCTTATCGCCTACGCCATCAACATCGTGGTCGCACAGCGGCTCGTCCGCACGCTCTGCCTGGAGTGCAAGAAACCGATGGAGATGAAGACCAAGGATCACGACATCTACATCAAGTTCGGGTTCACGGAGGAAATGATGCGGAGATCCACCTTCTATGAGGCCATCGGCTGCGACAAATGCAGCGGCGGCTGGAAGGGGCGCGCGGCGATTCACGAGGCGCTTTACTTTACCCGTGAGATCCAGCAGATCGTGGTGAGCTCCGGCCAGGAAATCGACGAGAATGCGATTCGCTCGCAGGCCACCAAGGACGGCATGTGGACGCTGCGCCGATCGGGCATGGAACGGATGATGCAGGGAGTGACCACGCTCGAAGAGATTATCGCCACGACCACGGAAGACTAGTCCCCACCCTGCCAGCCTTTGTAATCGTAGCAGACCCCAAGAGCGGGCGGGATCTTCCCATCCAAACGAATTCCCGCATCATCACGCGGTAGCGAATAGCACGCATAAAAGCCCGATTCCGCCATTCCTGACGAAGAACTGCAGGAGGAGGAACCGCCCCTTCTCCCGTTGCAGGCATTTTTCCCCTTGACCCTGCTCACAGCCCCATTGAGATTCGCGCATTTCCGGCGTAGTTTGTAAGCGACAAATAGGAAATCGATGAATACCGGTCAAATGCTATTGGTCCTGGGGGCGCTTGCGCTATTGTCGCTTGTGGCCCTATCGATCAATTCGATGATAGTGAACAAGACGGCCACGATGCTTGAGACTGAAGCGGATCTCAACGTCGTCTCTCTTGCCCAATCCATGCTCGACGAGGTACTTGCGAACGCCTTCGACGCGGTGACGGCCAACGGAACGAAAATCTATGACTCGACCAAATTCACCCCGGCGGGGTCTCTCGGGCCGTCCGGGACCGAATCGAGCAACGTTCCCCTGCCGGAACCGCCGGACACCGCCGTGCCCTATCGGTCATTGAAGTACTATAACGACGTCGATGATTACAACGCTTATCGCCGGGTTGCCTTCGCATCGAGCATGGGGCCGTTCTCGATCATCGATAGCGTCTATTATGCGTCCGAGTCGAATCCGGATCAGAAATCGGCGACGCAGACCTTTTACAAGAAGGTCGTGGTTACGGTGCGGCACCGTAACATGTATCCCCCGGGCGTTCCTTACGACCAATGGGCAGGAAAGTACTGCGTACAATTGTCCGACGTCTCCGTCTACCGCCGGTATTTCTAGCGGTGAGAGCGGAACGAGCACCGGCCGGTTTACCGGCCGATTTATTCAGCAACGTACTGGATTGAGATTATGGCTGTCCTGATGGATATTGTCGGCGCGCTTGTCATGGTTGGGATGCTTATCCTGATGGTCATGGGCATTAACATCAACATGAGCCAGGAAACATACAAAGGGCTGACGGAGCTCAATCTCCATTCGCAGTCGATCCAGCTCTCGCGGATCTTCGAGTTCGACCTTTACAAAATGGGATATGCCGTTTCGAAGCCGGGGATCATCGCGATCGCGGAGACTGCGAGGATCAAATTTTATTCAAACCTGTTCAACATCCCCGGGCGCAGGGACAGCGTCGAGTACAATCTGGGCACCATGGTCCCCTCGTCGACAAATCCGCGCGACCGGGCGCTCTACCGGTTCGAGAACACGACGCAGGTGTTCATCAATTTCAGCGTGACGCGATTCAAGCTGTCATACTATAATGGCAATGATTCGCTCCTGGGCGCCCCGGTGACGGGTTCGCTTCGGGACAGCATCAAATCCGTTCGCATATACCTGACGCTTGAGAGCCCCGAGCCCTTCGACACATCGCGGACGGGTGGGCCGAGCTACATATCGACATTCTATCAAAAGCTTATTTATCCGAGAAATCTCTAATCGAGGAGGTGGCACATGGGAAGACTTGCACTTGTGATTGTTTTGGGCTTGTCGTTAACCGTCGGCATCGTGGGCTACACACTCAACCGATCCAAGACGGGATTGATCGAGAACGTGAGCGGATTTGACAAATATACCAACGCGCGCAACATCGCCCATACGGGCGTCAATATGATCCTCCGACGCCTGGACCGGAATGACACCTCGATCATCGGTCCCCTCACCAGGTCGCAGACTGCATGGCTGTATACGAATGTGATGTCCGGCTTGTGCACGGTCTCGGTGAAGCTCTCCAGTCCCCCGGCCCT
>VBOC01000120.1:1857-5132 GCA_005877655.1 Ignavibacteria bacterium | reverse complement strand
ACAATGACCCAGGCGTCTTCGCTGATGCACTGGACCATCCGCCGATGTTTCACTCCAAGGCGCCGGTAGCCGTCATGTTCGCCCTCAAAACAGTTCGGAGAATCCGCTCTCGTCATTGAGGGCGACATAGAGGAAGACGCGGAGAAAGACCTGCCCGATGCCTGTGCCCAATCCAGCCAGAGAAAACGGCCGGCGCGCCGCATCTGGTCGCGATGATCCACCATGACCGTGTTGTGAACGGCAGTGCCGGCAAGCCCGTTGGTCCAGGGAGGCTCGCCATTGTAGAGATACGTGCCGGCATCCCGCGCCAAGTTGAGGCCGTGCCACCACAAGTCCACATGCAGTTGATCCGCGTGAAAAGGACGTCGCGTATAGCGCCCTGCTCGCACTAACGCCCAAGAGTTTGCAGTGCCGATGCGGTGATATCCAGTGGACTCCGGCAGGCTTGTGGTCCCGGACACACCCACCCAAGCGGAGCTTGGATGGGGCACCCCTTTCTCGGCACAAAGCCACAGCGCAGCCTCGTCCCAAGGCCCAGGTTGGAGCGCGGTCATACGATCCAGCACGCAGCTTCCCAGCCGCATCAGTGGACGAAAGTCCCCGTAGTCGCACGCCGTCAACGGAAGTATGTTACTGCCGTCATTCGAGCCATGATTGGGCGCGTGCCCGGACTCTGAGTCCACAAAATCACGGACAAACTCGAAGGCTGCGACCGTGCGCGTGAGAATTTCCGAGTCGAGCTGGATGTTGTAAATTTCCGAGAGGCGAATCGTCCACAATAACTGGTGAAGAACCATCCTCTGATAGTTGAATGAATCCTGGAGATAGGCTCCTTGAGGCGTGATCTGGTCGAGGACTGCTTCCTGCAAGAGGCGTGCACCCTCTTTCTGCCAGCCGGCCGCATCGTTCAGTTCAGGATAGAGAGTTCCAGCAGTCCAAAGGCCGACCGCTTCGCTGATCAGATGATTACTGCGCTGCGATCGTGCGTAGCCCAGGGTTTGCATGGTGCGCCAGGCATGCGCGGCAATCATCGATAGCAGCAGCGCTACCCGGTGTGGCGTCGTAGCGGGCGAATGGAGGAAGGCGTAAAGAGCAAAGGACCACGCCAGAATCCGCAGCGACGATTCCTGTCCGCAGATCCAGAGAGGACCAGACATGGGCGGGCTGTTGCCAGTCCAGTTCTCAATCGCATTCCAGAAAGCTGCGGGAAACCGCTCGTCGCCGCTTAGCGCATAAGCACGGGCCAGCGGGTACACAAAGAGAAATCTGGACGGTTCCAAAATAAACTTGAGATCGCCATAGTCATCAGAGGCGAATCTCATCTGTGTCCACGGACGGTCGGGCGAAACGCGCTGGCCCGTAGCCGGGTTTTGGAACCACTTGGGAGGGAAACCGCATTCAAATGACATCCGGCCAAAGAAGGGCATGCTGCCTTCGAGAATTCCGTTCGCTTCGGCAACGACCAATTCTTCCCCGCGAGCGCCGAGAATTTTCTTGAGCTCCGGGGCCAGACTGCGAGCATCCGAGAAGAAGAAAGGGGGGCCGCCTTGGCGACGAATGCTCAGAATGTATTCCGGTGAGGTCTTCGGAGCAATGTGTTTCAGGTCCCACGACCCCCAGCCCCGGACCGATTGCATGCGGCGCGACATCAGCCCGCTACCGCGCCGCAGCTCATATCCCAAGCGCAGCAGACCGTCGCGGGCTCCGAACGTCCGGCCGATCTGCAACCAGGTACCGATCTTACCCATTGGCCCCGCCAGACCTATCGCACCTGCCACCCACGGGATTCAACCGGCCTTTCTTTAGCCGGCGCGTAGCCACAGCCTTCAAGTGCTCGTGCATCACAAAGAATTGACGGTCCTCTTCCCGGTCGGCCTGCGGAACAGCCGAAATCGTGCCGCGGTCAAGACCGGCCACGGCCTCTGCGATTAACTCGATCCCCTCTGCAATCATTTTGTTGCGCAAGTCGGACAGCGAATCGCAGTCATCGGCGCCTGCAAATTCGCGGCGCAAGAGGATGGGGCCGGTATCCACGCCGCTGTCCATGAAATGAATCGTGATGCCAAGGGGAACTCCACAGAGAAGCGACCATTCCGGGCTGCTCATTCCGCGGATTTCTGGCAGCAGGGCAAGATGTGCGTTCAAAATGCCAAGGCGAGGAACCTTCAGCACCTCGTCCCGCAGGATGTCTCCGCCGGTGAAGATCGCCAAATCGGGCGACCACTGCTTTAGCTGCGCGATGGCGCGTGGTGAGTTCTGATCACTACATGTCACGAGCGGAAACTCGCAGGTACGAGCCACTTCCCGCACGCTGCGGAATACTTCGTCGCCATGCCGCAATGCGCTCTCAAGATAGGGATTGCGAATCTGCTTCTGAATCGTGGCCTTAACAGGGCTCAGTTTGGCAACGGCATACTGGAGAGAATCGTGCAGGCCCCACTGTCCAACTTTCCGCAGTAGTGTTCTGCGGTCCCAGGCCGACAGCGTCAACGCTCCAACCGGAACGTATCCGAGTTGCGCCAGGCGAGCGGCGACGGCACAGCCAGTTTCGCTGTACGGACTCGAACACAGGATCACTACGCGCATCCCGATGCCTCGGATTTTGTCTCGAGCTTTGTCTCGGAATTTGCCTCAAACTTTGTCTCGAACTCGCGCGTAAGACGCTGCGCGAGCATGAGCGCGTCGGCCAGGAACTTGCACCCCCAACTGATGAACCGCATCGGTTGGTACGCTCCCCAAATCGGATACGATCCAGCTACCCCGCCCACAGCTCCGCGGCGGCCTTTGACTGGGAGCAACTGCTTCAGCATCTCATTCATTTTGAGGGCCGCGTTGAGATAGCGCAGATCGCCAGTCACCTCGAACAGACGCAGCCAGATGCAGGACATCTGGGCATTCCCGGTCAGACATGCAAATCGTTGTCCGCCTCTGAAGTCCGGTTCGTATGTTCCCAACAATCGCTTGTGAGTCTCAAACTTGCGCAGTAGAACCCAAGCCGATTTCGTTGCCGCCTGGATCGCATCGTCGCGGCGGCGCAGTAGTCCACATTCGAGCGTCCCCTGGATCACGTAAGCGATGAAGTGCAGGTAAGCCTGATGTCCACGTAGGTTGATACCGTCAAACCAGCCGCTGGGCTGGACATGTGCCAGCACCCAGTCGATGTTTCTGTCTACTGCCGCCGCGTGACGGGGATCCCCGGATTCGGCGGCCAGCTGCCCCAATGCCCACGAAACCATACTGTAGTAAGTGTGCGGGTTCCCCTGATATGCAGCGGG
>VBOC01000120.1:1063-1827 GCA_005877655.1 Ignavibacteria bacterium | reverse complement strand
TGTGCGTTTCGACGTAGGCGCGAACCAGTCCCTGCAAAATCTGCCCGGTATTGAACACGGAGGGCTGGGCGGTTTTGTCGCGGCCGCCGTCGGATGCGTGAAGCCCGCTCGGAAATGCGCCGGACGTCATTTGGAGCGAAAGCAGCCAGTCGATAGCAAGATAAGTTGCATGGCGCGCGACTAGGTCGCCAGTCAGGCGGCCGAAATCGTACAGCGTTGGAATGATGTAGCCGGTCACCTCCGGATACGACTCGGAATATCCAGTAAGGAAACTGTAGTACGCTGCGATGCCACCGTCGGGACGTTGCGCATGGAAAATCCAGTCAATCACTGATCGCAGCGCGTCCGCGGTAGGTACGGTTGGGACAACGTAGGAATAGAGGTGCCGATGTTCGAATGTCGTCCGCAGTCCGTCCGAAGCGAGCTTGGAAAACAGCGGGATAACCCGTCGAGGTGTGCGCAGCAGGCCCGCGGCTTCGGCCAGCACGCGAGCGGTTTTGGTGGTCATGAAGTTTCGGCTGGAACTGAACTCTGGACTGTTCATCTGGGTCTGCGTTCGTTCGAAGCGCCCGCTAAGGCGGACGTCAATTGCTGCGCGCCGATCTGCCGCTGAGCGAACGCTCTCGCGTCACCGTCGAGAAAAATCTGCATCCAGATTTCCAGCGTCAGCAGTTGCCAGATTTGCATCGACCAGTCTTCCGCGCCGCGGCGGTGCTCGTCAATATATGTGCGCACCACTTCCGGACGAAACAACCCTCGACGCC
>VBOC01000120.1:0-986 GCA_005877655.1 Ignavibacteria bacterium | reverse complement strand
AAACTTCCTCTTGCAGCATGCTATGCATGGCTCTACGGAAGATGTGCTTCGTCACTGGACGCCACCTCCCTTGCAGCTTCCACTCGGGCCTGACGTTCCAGGCCACAAATTCGGCGAACTCCCGATCCAAAAACGGCACTCGTACCTCGACCGACGACGCCATGCTCATTTTGTCGTTGTAGGTCAGATTCAGCGTGGTCATGAAAATCTTTGTATCCAGATAGAGCATCTGGTTGAGAAAGTCCGCGTGCCGCACTTTGTCGAAGGCAGCAAGATGCTGACTAGCAGGATTGCCGCTTACCATCTGCTGCGACTTTAGAGCATACAACTCTGTCTTCTCCCGCGCATCGAGATACGTGCAGTTCCTGATGAAAGCATCCACCGGGCTGAGCGCCGCGCTGCGCGCCATCTTCTTCGCCAGCCGCACCGATCCTTTCATGCGCGTTCCGCGCAGTGATGGCAGTCCCAGCAGAGCTCGCTCCGCGGCAGTCCGAAAGAAGCTCGGGACGCGCCGATATTTTTCTGCCCACCCCTGAGCCACATGCTTACGATATCCCGCGAAAATCTCATCGCCGCCCACTCCCGACAAGAGCACCGTCGCCTGTTTTCGCGCCTCGCGGCATACCAGATACGCCGTGATGATCGCCGGATCAGCCGTAGGCTCATCCATGTGCCAGGTCAAACTTGGCAACAGATCGACCACATCGGGCTCGACCACGATCTCATGGTGCTCGCAGCCCAGCTTTCGCGCGAGGCGCTGCGGAACTCCTGGATCGTCAATCGTCGTCTCGCCCACGCGATATTTTTCGGGAAACGTAATCGTGTAGGTCCGCACCGGCTGCTTTTGCGCCACGGCCGCCACCATGGCCGCAACTATGCTCGACGAATCCAGCCCCGCACTCAGAAAGGCGCCGATCGGAACATCGCTCACCATCTGTCGCTCGACCGATGCGCCGAACCTCGCTCGGATCTCGTCCGCCAGATCG
>VBOC01000118.1:1695-4657 GCA_005877655.1 Ignavibacteria bacterium | reverse complement strand
CGCGCACAGTCGTCGTCGGGAGCGGGCTCCACATCACTCCAAACTTCGGGTTAATTTGACCTCGACCGACCTCCAAGTCCCTTAGTCGGTCGTAGCTGAAACCAAGATCGACCGTCGCGTTGTACGGCAGCAATTTCACTTGCCCGTACCCATAAAGATTCGAGTCCGATCCATTCGAACCTGGAACCTCTGACCCGTTAATTTGCAGACTCCTAGCGATCTGATAGTGTCCCGCGCCACTCGTCAGATCCAAACCTCTAGATCGGTACTGATGCTGAATCTCGAAGGCGGCGCTCTTCTCCTTCTGTTCGAGGACAAATGGCGACATCGGGTCGCCCGAATCGAACGATGTATTTGATTCTTGAAAAATCGAGGACACAACAATGTCAGAATTCGAGCTGAAGACGTAATGAGCTCCAAGCCGTGCGCTATCGATTCGCTCATGCGTTCGGCTACTGGTACTGAAATTAGCTGGATCGAAACGCAACGCCAGATCCCCGTTGGTCACTTCAGTGTGCCGAACCTCCAACTGAAGACCTGCTATATATCTTTCCTCAGATCATCATTTTGTCGAAAGCCGTCCGTTCCAAAATGAAACTGCCCGACACTGTAAGAGAGGTTGTCGTGAATTCCCGAGACAACGAGCTGATCACCCAAAGTGTGGTTCCCACCGCCTACGCCACTGAACTGAAGAGCAGACTGGTTGCGATTGAAGAGAGACCCAAATTCGCTGAGTCCGGTCCTGGCAGGCTCTGAGCCGCTCAGTATGAAAGATCTGCCATCTGCCAATTGAGGTTGCCATGGAGCAATGCCCAAAGGCTGCCGCAGCTGCGACTGGAGTAACTCGCTAACCCGTGCGATTTCGAGGCGCGGCGAATCGAAGTAGGCGTCAGCCAGAAACTGGTGGGCAGAGTAATCACCTGGGTCCGTTTCGACTGACTTGTAAGCTTCGATTAGAGCGAGTTGATCGAACCCCAGATCCCTGTATATTCTTGCTAAACTCGCGCTCCGTGCCGCCAGGTCTTGATCGAGTAATAGTCGAGACCGATAAACTGCCCGATTGTCGTTTAGCTCGATCGACTTTTCCAGATCCAGCAGCGCCTCCACGGGTCGATTCTCCGTCTGCTTGCGGATCGCGTCATATAGCCACGGCGTCGGATCGGACGGGTCCCGCTCCTTTGCTTGTCCGAATTGCGTCGCCGCCAGCTTGTCTCGCTTTTCTTCGTAATACGCCTTACCCAGATAGCTCCTGATGAGCGACTGATTCGGATCGAGACTGGTTGCGATCTCGATCTGCTCGCGTCCCTCCTTGAGGTGGCCTTCCCTGATTCTTGCAAGACCCAGCCCCAGTCGCGGCAACGGATCCGCCGAATCCAGTTCTATCGCCTTCTGGAAGGCTTGCTTGGCTGCATTGATGTCTATTCTTGTCAGGTTGGCAAATCCGAGCACCGACTGTGTCTTCGCGAGCTCAGGATTCAATCCAGTCGCGCGTTTGGCGGCGTCCAGGGCCCGCTCGAGATTATCGGTCGACATTTCGAGCTCGGCCAATCTGGCCCAGGCCAGCGCATTCTGGGGGTCCAGTTCAACGGCTTTCCGGACTGTCGCTAGAGCCTGCTCGATCTCGAAGTGAGCCTGTTGGGCGTACGAGAGCGATATCCTGGCTGCGGGCGACGTCGGATCCAGGGCAACCGCTTTGTCGGCCAGCTGGAGCGCCTCGTCCTTGTCGTTCCGCACGACCGCAATGACCGCCTCGAGCGAGTAGGCGTCACTGTTGCGAGGGTCGAGCGCTATGGCCCGCTCGATATCCGGCTTGGCTTCGTCGAAACGTCCCACCAGGAGAAAGAGCCCGGCACGGTAGACGAAGAGCTGCGGATTGCTCAGCCGTTCCGGAACGTTCTGCAGGCTGGCGATCGCCTCGGTAAGCCTGCCCTTTCGGTAGAGCTCGATGGATTCTCGCAACGCCGGTTCCGCTGGAGCGCGCGCAATCGCAGCTCCGACGCTGTAATCGAATATCGCAGGAAAGTACAAGGTCCACTGGACCGCATCCCTGGGGTGAACCACGACTTCTTTGCTGGGCGCCGCATCTTTCGCCGCGATGGCTCGCTCGCCGCTAGCGACAGCGACGCTGCCGCGCTCGTTGTCCGCGGTCAGCCGTCCTTCATAGACGGAGACGCTGGCGCTCTGCTCTCCGACCGCCACGAGGAACTCGGTTCCTTCGACGTTTGCGTTGACGAACGGCGTTCTGACCTTGAATGGCCTCGAAGTACGGGTGATGACGTGCAGCGCTCCCGCCAACAAGTCCATCAAGGAGGCCTTGTCCGCCTCCGGCGCGGCCAGTGTCAAGGCAGTTAGCTGATCGAGTCGAAGGGTGGTCTCGTTGCTGAGCAAAAGAGCCGCGCGAGCTCTCTCGTGAGTACGGACCGCATCGCCGGCGCAGAGCACGACGTTCAGTTCAGCGGCTTGCCAGCCTGTTTCCTGCGATCCGGCGGGCGCAAAACGGCGCAGTTCGACAAGCCCCTGTATCGAGACGACCTTGGCGATCTCCGGCGTACAAGGCCCTGCCGCTTGGAGGCTGGACATCGAAAACAGTACGATGACCGTAGCCGCGGAGCGGCACGCTCTCGCAGCCGTGGGCGAACTGCAACGATGTTGGCGGGGACCTCGCGGGGAACGCCCTGCTATCGACCGAGCAGCATCGCGCACCGGAACAGTGTCTCGAATTTCGCAGACACCGGCAGCCGGCGCTTGGTCGCGCAGGTGTGTCCGTAACATGCCACCCCCTCCAGGGCTACGGACTAGCGTCACTGGCCTTGGCGAGCACTATTAGGACGCTACAAAACATAGTAAACAAGAATCACCGCTCCGATGCAATGTGCAAGTGCACGTCTGGCCGAAATGGGACCGACGAGCGTGTCACGCTCGCCCACGTCAGGCGATACAACCACTCCCCGACGCGCTCGGG
>VBOC01000118.1:0-1662 GCA_005877655.1 Ignavibacteria bacterium | reverse complement strand
GCAGCACGAAAGGCGCACCGGATCTCAAGGTTGCGGTAAGATTTTTTTGGGAGAATTCGGCGACCGATACCCGTCTATGCGGGATACCTGCCGCTTGCGAGGCGGGTGAAGGGGTATCTACTCCGGTCAACGGTGCTGGCTTGATGTCGCATATGCGTCGCCCAATCGGGGCACTGGCTCTGGGGCTGGTGATCGCTCTGCTCGGGACCTTGGTCACTTTGCTCCCCCGTGTTCGCGAAATGGAGGAGAACTTCGAACTGCGCTGGTTGTTTCATTTACGGGGCGCAACGCAGGCGCCTCTAGAAGTCGTCGTTGTCGCGATCGACGAGCAATCCGCTCAGAGACTCGACCTTCCCACCAAACCAAGCGACTGGCCTCGTGACCTGCACGCTCAACTCGTCGAACGCCTCGCACGGGCTGGCGCCCGGGTGATTTGCTTCGATCTCACGTTCGATCGTCCGAGCCGAACGCAGCAATATGACGAGGAATTCGCCACGGCGATCGGTGGCGCAGCAAATGTCGTGTTGACCGACTCCCTGCGAAAGGAAACTGTTCGGCAGACAAATGACTCGCCGCAGGCGATCGATAACTTCCAGATCGAAAGAGTCTCTCCGCCAATTCCGATTCTCGAGCAGGCGGCGCTTGCGCACGCGCCTTTTCCCCTGCCCAGAGAGTCCAGGGTGAACACTTACTGGACCTTCAAGACCGGCGCCGGAGACAGTCCAACCTTGCCTGTAATCGCGTTCCAGGTCTATGCCTTCGATGCATATCGCGACTTTCTCGATCTGTTACGTAGAGTTGTTCCGCGTCTCGACATGGCGCCCCCTGTTACTGCAAGAGCCCTGTTCGCGTCCAACGACGCTGGCGATATGATCGCCAAGCTGCGGAACGTCTTTGTGAGCGATCCGCGAATCGGGGAGCGCATGTCAAGGGAACTGGAACGATCCAGCGACCAGGACCTGCCACCGAAGAGGAAACGCCTCGTCCGCTCGCTGCTGAGCCTGTATCGGGGCGATGAAGTTGCCTACCTGAACTTCCACGGGCCGCCTCGCAGCATTACGACCGTGCCCTATTACGAAGTTCTGAGCCCTGCGAATGGTGATTTGAAGGCTCGTTCCGGCCATGATTTCGCCGGTAAGGCGGTCTTCGTCGGTTTTTCCGCATTTTCGCAACCCGAGCAGGACCGAATACGCGACGACTACGAAACGGTGTTTTCGCAGCCCAGCGGCCTCAACATCAGCGGCGTCGAGATTGCCGCAACCGCATTTGCCAATCTGTTGGACGATCGACCCGTGCGACCGATCGCCTTTCCTTGGGAGCTCGCAGTTGTCGCCGTTTGGGGAGTTGTGCTGGGTGCGGGGTGTCGGATGCTCCGTCCTACCGCGTCCGCTGCATTCGTCTCGATGCTGGGGTCGGCCTATCTGCTGGTAGCCGTGCGCCAGTTTACGTTGGCAGGTCTCTGGTTGCCGCTGCTGATACCGCTGTGTCTGCAAGTGCCGCTCGCCCTGTTCGGCGGGGTCTTGCTCAGCTATCGGGACGCGAGAAGGGAACGCAAGCTCATCAAGCAGGCATTCGGTTACTTCTTGCCCGACAAGATCGTCGATCAACTCGCCAAAAGCGTGGGGCCGATCAATCAACTCGCCAAAAGCGTGGGGCCGATCA
>VBOC01000117.1:11500-12770 GCA_005877655.1 Ignavibacteria bacterium | reverse complement strand
GGTGGCGATGGTGATCATGCGAGCCAGCGTCATCATCATCAGCCGGCTCGTTGACGCGGTTCAGATTTATCAGGGTCTTCTGACAAAGCGCGTTTTCTGGGAGGAAAACGCTGCGGTTGTCTTTGCGTTGGCTGCGGCAGCGGTAAACATTTTCTGGGTGGGGCAAGGCGGGTTTGAATTTGTCCATTCCTTTGCAGCAATGAGCATCCTCGGGAGCTATATCGTTGCTTACGCCATCCGCATTTACATCATGAATTATTACAAGAACACACGAGGAAAGCGCGTTAAACTCGACAATAACGGATTTTTTGCGATCGAGCAGATCGCCGCGTCAGTTGTCATGGTATGTGTCGGCGTCGGACTCTTTCGCGCGGCCGACTGGTTCGGCGCTACGAATAGCCAAGTGAGGATCTTCCATGAGTCGCTTGTCAACCCGAACTCATTCTGGTTCTGGGCGATCGTCGCAGGAATGGCGTATGGGATGGTGGCGTTTTTCTCGGTCTTCATCTTCATGTTCAAGGGACGAACAGCTACCTTCGCCGGCCTGGTCAACCGTCTGACATCGCTCTCCGCGGGTACGGCCGCAACGGTCGTATCGTACCTATTATTCCGGGGCAAGTTTCCGGAGGTTCAAGATTGGTCGTCGCTCTTTTTCATACTGATCGCCGTAGGGTTCCTGACTCGTGCGGAGAGGAAGCGAACGGCAGAACTTGCCATGGCAGGGGAAGTCGAGCGGGAAGGATTGGCGCGCGGGCTAGTTCCGGCCGCGCAGAAGATGTAGGCTAGGATCTAGAAAGGGGGGTGATATCGGCAGTAAAACACCCGGTCATTCGACATTGAAGGCGATGCCGAAGCGGACCAGTGGAAAAACAAATGAATGCAGCCCGCTAGCCTTAGTGAAACTCACCCCGAGTCCAATGTATTTCGTAAAGCCCGGCTCAGAAATATCCTCCGCTTGCAATATCGCATTGAGCATCATGCCATCTCCGTGCTGCTGCGATGCAAAAAGGTAAGATGCATCGATTTCGGCTGAATTCGGCAGTCGCAGGAATCCGATTGGTTCATTCTGGCGGCTGAAATAATATGCCACGGAAGTTCCAAGCCCAGTCGCACTGATCAGGCCGCAGGGGAAGACAACACAAGCCAGGTCACCAGTCACATTGGTTAGATCCTGTCCGATGATCATCCTGTTGAATTGCAGGCCGATTGAGAAATAACGAGAGCACTGAAATCGTGTTCCAAGGTTCAAGTATTCGGGAAAGCCCAAACC
>VBOC01000117.1:2530-11418 GCA_005877655.1 Ignavibacteria bacterium | reverse complement strand
GTCTAAGCATACAAGGGAAATCTTGAATTTGCGCCGACTTCCGTTGGCGACGAGAGAACCATGCCAATCAATTGTACGGACGGGATCTGAGAAAAACAACACCCCCCACCTTTGAGCCTCAGCTCTCTATTTTGCCTTTTGCCTCAGGTATCAGTACCTTCAGCATCATCGTATGACGATACCATGCGAGCGATCTTTTCGAAAAAGCGAGCGAATAACAGGAGGGGCGAAAATCATGAAAGAATTCATCTTGACAAAACACGTTGATAAGACACGAATCACTAGTATCACTTTTGGGAGAATTGTATGCCTAACATGAAATCGATCTACTCCGTGTGGACACCGCGCATGCTCAGCATCCTGCGAGTCGTAGTGGCTCTGCTCTTCATGCAACATGGGGCTCAGAAACTTTTCGACATGCCCTCATCGTCGCAGGGTGGGACTGTTCCCCTCCTTTCGATGATTGGTGTCGCGGGGATCCTTGAATTCTTCGGAGGACTACTCGTATTTTTAGGAGTATGCACCCGCCCGGTCGCCTTCATTCTTTCAGGGGAGATGGCCGTGGCTTACTTCATGGTACATTCGCCGCAGTCGTTTTGGCCGATTGTAAACAGAGGGGAGATGGCGGTGCTCTATTGCTTCGTTTTTCTATACCTGGCCTTCGCGGGTGGGGGGGTGTGGAGCATCGATAATCTCAGGAAGGGTAACGCAATCGAACGTCAGCCTGCTGAGGTTCGG
Source organism: Ignavibacteria bacterium (assembly GCA_005877655.1). Lineage (GTDB taxonomy): Bacteria > Bacteroidota > Ignavibacteria > UBA10030 > SZUA-254 > VBOC01. The sequence continues at coordinate 10,680 of VBOC01000117.1, read as the reverse complement.
TAAACCCAACCGCGCCAGGGGGAGGTTGAATCCTCAATCCCCAGCTTGCCTGTTTTTCGTAAACGACGGATCGAACGCTCTATTATTATGAGGTGTTTCATGAAATTGTCTCTTTGCCTCGCGCTTCTGATGATAACATTCAGCAGTGCGCAATCGGGAAGGCGGATCAGAGTGTGGGTGAACACCGGTTCCTCCGCCTACTCCGGAATCGGCAATCCGAATACGGGCCGATTCGAATCCAAGGCCGTCTCGGTTCCTGGGGCCAGCCGGGGCGTGCGATCAACCGATCGCGAAAAACTAGGACACTTCGCCGAGGTCGACACCGCCACAACCGGGACGAGCATGACGTTCATCGTCACAACTACGGTGGATACCGGTGCAGGTTCATTCCGCAAAGCACTTGAGGATGCCAACGCCAATCCAGGTTTGGACTTCATCCATTTTAGCATCGGAGGTGGAGTGCAAACAATAACACCGAAAACCCCTCTTCCGGATATAACTTCTCCGGTGGTCATCGACGGCACAACACAGCCTGGCTTCTCAGGTACTCCGATCGTTGAATTGAACGGATCAAACGTCCAAAATGGTTTAACAATCCTGGCCGGAAATTCTACGGTGCGGGGACTCGTCATGAACAGATTTCAGGCAAGCGCGATCTTTATATCGACGTTGGGAGACAATGTTATCGAGACGAATTTCATTGGCCTCAATACGACGGGCGACAGCGCGATGCCGAACCAGGGTAATGGGGTGTTTATCTCAAGGTCGCCGAACAACCGAATTGGCGATACAACATTTGCCTCGCGTAATGTTATCTCCGCAAACATGAAACCGAACATTGCTATCGCCTTCGGTGGCTCAAACGGGAATATTGTACGGGGCAACTACATCGGGACAGATCAATCGGGCACTATCGATCTGACAGATTCATCGAATGGAGTGATCCTTGGAGACAGTGCATCATTTAATATTATCGGCGGGCTACAATCCGGCGCCAGAAATTTGATTTCCGGAAACGGGACCGGACATTTGACATCGGATTTCGACACCCCTGGAATCGCCATCAAGGATGCGGGCACATCGTTCAATGTGATCCAGGCGAACTACATCGGCGTCGACGGGATTGGAGTTTCTGCAGTGGGGAATGGAGGCGGTATTCTTATTATCGGAGGTGCCTCAAATAATCTGATCGGTTCCACTTCACCCGAGGGGACCAACACCATTTCAGGAACTTATGGCTACTATGCGGGGATCCAAATTGCCGAATCGACTTCGACCAATAACGTAGTGCAAGGAAATATCATCGGCGCCAATAAGTACTTCAACACTCCGGTGCTCGGCAATTACGACGGGGTGTGGATTAACAATGCCCAGAACAACACGATTGGAGGCGCGACTGTCGGGGCAAGCAATTACATCATGGCGAACAGGAGACATGGTGTTCTGATTTCAGGCAGCGCCGCAAGGGGCAACCATATTGAAAACAATTACATTGGCGCGAAACCCGATCCCCTGTCAGGGATCGGACTGGCAAATGGGGGTAGCGGGGTCGTTATTGATGGTGCACCGGGTAACGCCGTCGGCGGATCTCATCCGCTGGCCGGAAACTTCATCGGCCAGAATCAAGGGCACGGCGTTGTGATCCTGGGTGACGCCGCGACGGCGAACATTGTCCAACGCAATTTCATCGGTACCGACATCCTGGGAAACGACAACTACGGGAACAAAGGAAACGCCGTGTACCTCATAGCATCGGGGGATACAGTCGGCGGGAATGATCTCTCTTTGGGAAACGTGATCGCCTTCAATGGAGGCATCGGAGTCTTTGATTCGTCCGGAACCAATAACACAATTCGATTCAATTCGATTCATTCGAACCGTATTGGAATTGACCTTGCGCCGCGCGGTATCACGCCGAACGATTCGGCTGACGGTGACACGGGCCCGAACAACTTGCAGAATTTCCCGATTCTCGATTCTGCTAGTATCAATCCGGGATCGATACGCATACGGGGCAAGCTCAACAGTCAACCGAACGCTACCTACACGCTCGATTTCTTCAAGAATGACACGCGCGACTCCACCCATTTTGGCGAAGGCGAAACGTGGATCGGAAACGCGATGCTCACCTGTGATGCGACCGGAAGGGCAGATATTACCGTCACCTTTTCTGCCTCGGTCCGTTCTGATCAGTTCATAACGGCAACAGCGATTGATCCAGCTGGAAATACATCGGAATTCTCGCGCGCGCTTTGTCTATTGGATAGCGACGGCGACGGAATATTGGATTGTTGGGAATCGGAGGGTGATGGGATCGATGTCAACGCCGATGGAGTGATTGACCTGGATCTTTTTGCAAAGGGCGCCCGGCCGGACCACAAGGATATTCTTGTGGAAGTGGATTACATGTTTGGAGCTTAAGTATGTGAAAAATCCCGACGGCCATGATGGGATAAACCTTTTTGCTGAACTTAACCCGAATGATTTGCCGATTCCGTCGGCCCCTTGGGCGAGCGACCCATGGCCCGAGTTCTTTGCGGCAAAGAGGCAGTTTTTTGGACTGACGCCGATCGCAGGAGCTCGAATGCAGCGAACATTCTTGAGGCAAAGCGATTAATTTACCGGTACTGTATTTTCGCCGATAGGTTCGGCACACACGGGAACAGTGGACTTGCAGAACTCAATGAGGGTGCGGGGGGAAATGACTTTATGGTGACACTCGGCACTTTTTCACCGATAAGTGATTCACTCCAGGCAGGAACTTTCATGCATGAGCTGGGCCATACTCTCGGGCTTCGTCACGGCGGGGGTGATGATAAGGCGTACAAACCGAATTATTACAGCGTCATGAGCTACGTATGGCAGGCTCCGCAATTCGGGCAGCCGTATGGGGGCCTCGGCTGGACACTCAATTATTCGCCTGTGGCTCTTCCCTCACTGAATGAGAATAATCTCAATGAATCTGTTGGATTGAATCCTCAACCCGGCGATTTTCCTACCGTGATTGTTCCGTTCAATAGCACGGGAAACGTAACACGCGTCGGGATTCTCAATCCGGGAACGGCAATTGACTGGGACGGAAATGGCGATTCCGCCGGCAACGCGCTGGCTCCCCTCGATCTCGACTATTTAAATCAAAATCCACCTGAAGCGCCGAGCCCGGGAGATGTGCTCGTGAGCTATCCGGACTGGCCGAACCTGAAGTATAATTTCCGGGGCAGCTCCAAGTTTATGGACCCGCCGGCTGCAGGGCCTCAGACTGCGGCTGCCCGTGATGCCATCGAGCCCGAGGAAATGACACCCGCGATTTATAATTTTCTGCAATCATTGCCGCCACATGGAGTGGCAGCGCCTCTCATCGCTTGGCCGACAGATCCCGCTTCCAACATTCCCATCTCAACGGCCCCCCTGGCTCAGGGTCAACCGGTCATTACAGGCGATGGGAGCGGAGGGGCAATCATTGCATACAGTTGGAACACCGCGCACTTCAGCGGCTACGGAGACAGTGTTCATATCTATGCCCAGCGTATCGACTCACTTGGAGGGATCCAGTGGAGAAACAACGGCGTTCCGATTTGCACAGTGAAAGGCGCTCAGACCTGGGTAGCAATCACGGCGGACGGCGCGGGTGGTGCAATCCTTGTCTGGCAGGACACGCGAAGCGGTCTAAACAATGTTTATGCACAACGTGTAAATCAGTGGGGACAGCCTCTTTGGACAGCCGATGGGGTGCCGGTTACAACCGCTGCAAACGAATCGCGACCCCCGTTTCCGGTAGTGACGAGCAGCGGGAACGGCGGAGCTATTATTGCCTGGAGAGACGGTCATTCAGGGACGTATTCCGTCTATGCGCAGCGCCTCGATCCATCCGGAACTGTCCAGTGGCCGGCAGAGGGGGCGCTCATAAGTACATCACCTGCCACTGTTCAGGACTTCGTTGTGCAGATTATTAGCGATGATTCAGGCGGTGCTATTATCGCATGGGTGGATCAGCGCGGCGGAACGGGCTCTCAATATTATGATATCTACGCTCAAAAGATCAACGCGGCGGGGGCGGTGCAATGGGCGCTCAACGGTATTCCGATTTGCACTTCTCCAGATGGACAATATTCGCCCAGACTCGTCGGTGACGGCTCAAGAGGTGCGATCATTGCCTGGTCAGATTCCCGGGACGGTAGCTCGGAGAATATCTACGCTCAACATGTGGGTTCGAATGGGCAAGTCCTATGGGCGGCGAACGGGGCGGCAGTCTCGACAGGGGCGGGAGTCAGATACTTTCCGGAAATTGTCGGTGACGGCGCGGGTGGAGCAGTTATCGCCTGGTCTAAGCGGCGCTTGCCGACGAATTATGATGACATTTTTGCGCAGCGAATCAGCGCATCGGGCACAGTAAGCTGGACGACCGACGGAGTTGCAATCTCCGATACGGGGAGTTCGTCGGGAGAAGTGACGATGGTCGGTGATAATGCGGGCGGAGCGATCATAGCGTTTTCAGATAAGCGGGGTAACGGGGATCTGAACATTTATGCGCAGCGAGTTGATTCATCCGGGGGCGCCCGATGGGCCAAAAACGGGGTTCCAATTTCCTCTGCCCCAAGAAACCAGTGGTTCGCCATGAGCACAAGCGATCATGCTGGGGGCGCAATACTGTCATGGCAGGACAACAGGAATGAAAACAATGGGGGAATCCATCACATTTACGCTCAAAATGTGACTAGAGATGGGGTGCTCGGAGGCGGCGTAGTCACCGCCGTGAAGAGCCCCTCTGTGGCTTTACCCTCTGACTTTAAGCTATACCAGAATTATCCCAACCCGTTTAACCCCACCACCACAATCCGGTACGACCTCCCAAGGGCTTCACACGTCTCATTAAGGGTTTACAACATTCTTGGTCAGGAAGTCGCTGTGTTGTTAGATGATGTTCAGGGAGCAGGGGTCAAGTCGGTAAAGTGGAATGCGGGCAGGATGTCGAGTGGCGTGTATTTCTACCGGCTGCAGGCAGGAACTTTCTTCGCCGTCCAGAAAATGGTTATAATTAAATGATGGACGGTGGCGATGCCAAGTGCGCCAGGAGGGATTTGAACCCCCAACCCTCAGCTCCGTAGGCTGATGCTCTATCCAATTGAGCTACTGGCGCGCGCGTCGTTCCTAAGTTCCGGAGCCAATGACGTTAAGTCCGTTGATCGAATAAATAGGCCGGGCTTCCTTCAGAACGTCTTCTCGGAAATATCGGCTGAGGTCAAAAGGGGTTCGGAGATCAAGCCGCCGGCGGAGAATGGCGGACAGCTCTTCCTGCAATCGTGCAAAACCAAATCCTGGGACATGGCCCGGAATAAATTCCACTAGAATGTCAGGGTCGCTATCCGCCTTTGCTTCGCCTCGCAGAGTGGAACCAAAGATGGAGAGCCTTCTCACGTAGTATTTTTCACAAACGTGAGAGAGTTTCTGGCGTGTGCCCTCTGAAAGCTTATATGGCATGGTCGAAACCGACTGCACTGCCAAATATAATAAATAAGCCGCGGAATCGGAAATTTTGCGCCCGAAATGCGGACCAAGGAGAAACAATCTTATGAAAGAGATGACGAAAAAATATTCTAACGGCGAAGTAACCATTGTGTGGAAACCACATCTTTGCGAACATTCTGGAAATTGTGTCTTTGGTTTACCGGGTGTGTTCGATGTTAATCGCAAGCCGTGGATTGATCCGCATGCTGCGACGACCGCGGAAATTGTGAAACAGGTTGCCCTGTGTCCATCAGGCGCGTTATCATCCTATTTGAATCAGCAGAAAAAAGAAAAGGCGTGATCTCGTGCGGGAGGGAATTAGATCATGATTCATGCGTTTCGGACGGAAATCACCCAATAGGTTGAAGCCTCGATGAAGATTTCGAGAGTTATTCCCGTACTCGTAGCGACTCTTTTTTTCAAATCTGCGGTCCATCCGCAGGACAGTTTGATGTCAACCTCGGCCTTTAATATGGATCTGAGTACGGGCTTCGGCGAGGTTGAAAACTTTGCCTATACCTTCGCGACCGAGGTTCGCCTACGAGAAAAGCACCAATTGGTCACACTTCAAATTCTCTACTCAAAAGAAATGGAGATTTCTTTTGCCGATCGGTTATTTCCGGGGGGTGGGATCCGATCTCCCTCCCCGCGTGAGGAGATCTTCAATGTGGGACTCCTCTACGGTTTGACCAGTGCTTTTCACCTACACAGGATGTTGTTCCCGTTTTTTCCTCTTGCAATCCTCATAAACCATGACGCCGATTACTCCATTTCCGGCTCAGTCGGTGTCAGCGCATTCAATAGTATTTTGCGTGGTGCAGCGGTGGAACAAGGTTCTGGGGGCGGCACCTCGACAACGTATGCTGTAGATCGGAGGATTTCTGCCGGCGTTCCAGTTCAATTAGAACTGGTGCAATACTTTTCTCCATCTGTGGGCTATGTGCACCGTTTGTACTATAACTTCAATAGCAGGCAAGAGTTCTGGAGCCTGCTCTGGGGATTGCAGTTGCACTTGTAAACGCCTATTTAAACAAGCCAACCTAGTGTAAAAGGGGAGGCAGCCTCGGGGTGAGACAGGAACGTCTCAGCTGACTCGCTGACCGCGGTGAGGCATCACGAGTCAGCCTTCTCCCAAAGATTCTTCCGCAACATTGTCGCGATCTCAACCCTGTGCGACATCACAAGGATCCTCGAGATGTGCTCCATCAGCCCCAGTAGCCGGTACCCGAGGACTACACCCACCAAGAGATGCCCTACCGCCGACAGCCAACTTATTTCAAACGCAATCCGCGCGTACTGATCGACACCTCGAAGCAAGAGTGAGAATGACTCCACCGTGAGGAGCGAGAAGGCAAAGGTGCCATACATCGCTATCCAGTACCAGATCCACAGCCTGAAGACGCCGGTGTGAAACAGGTGGTTGGAGAGCGAATTGTCGTCCGCCAGGCCTGCGAAGACGGATTTTGCGACTGACTCCCTGCGCAGGGTCTGGAGATCCGACGCCTCTTTTCGCTCCTCGGGGTCCAGTGCTATGATCAGACCCTCAAATAGAATGAGATCGGACTTGTCCAGGAGCCTGAAGAACCGCCTGTCCATCCAGCTGTGCAGCTCCGTAATCCAACGGATTTTCCCTACCCCGTAGTACAATCCTAAGAACACTGCTACCAGGCACGACCCAAATATGAGCGGTATCTTGAATTGCCTGGTAGCGAGATCCATCGCGATGCGCTCGATTCCATACAGAATCAGTGCTGTCCCGCCCAGGAAGATGACCAGGTAGGTCGAAGCGGCGATCTTGATGCGCCTATCGAGAATTTCGATATAGTGGAATTGACTTTCCGGCATTTTCGATATTCCAATGAAGCCACTTAGTCCCGATTTCCCTGCCGACCGAAAAAAGGCAATTCAAGCGTCGGAGACAGGTAATCCAATCGAGAATCGGGATCACGGGCCGTCACAGAATAGCTTTAGATTCCACCGAAAGCAAGCCGCGTGTGATGCAGCAAACCCTCCTCCAAAAATGTGATAACAGCCACAGTTCAACGGTTTTCTTCAAGCTAAATTTTGATATTGAATACGGCAAATTGGGTAAACACGGTCCTTTAAGACATCGTCAGACAAGGGATAGAGGAGAATTCGATGGATCCACAACAGGTATTAACGCGGTTGAACTTTGGGCGTGTTGACGGGGAAACCGACAACCGCTTTGAGAACTGCTTCATCGGCACGGAAATGTTGCGCCAGGTGCTTATGCCGCAACACTCCCTCGTCGTGGGCAATAAAGGCTCAGGGAAAAGCGCCATGTGCCGGCTGCTGTGCGACGATTTGCAGAAGGTCCGTCCCCTGCTTCCCAAGAATTTCGAGGAAATCTATTGCATCCCCGCATATGGTCTCCAGAGCGAGGAATACCTTCCCACGGGCGATCTTCTTGAGCTGAAGCCAAACACTGTCGATGACTTTCGCTATTTCTGGCTTCTCTATCTGGGCCTGAAGACAGCGTCCACGCTGGTTCAGGATGCGAAGATGAAAACTCTCATCGCAAACAAAAAAAGCGAGAAACTTCAGAAGGCGTTTGCGACGCTTGAACAGATTCTGACCGACGTCGGACTCATTGAACGTTCGGGGCTTTTCAGCAAAATGAAGAA
>VBOC01000117.1:0-2524 GCA_005877655.1 Ignavibacteria bacterium | reverse complement strand
GCATGAGGAACAAGCCCGCGGCCCGGTCCAGAGAAGATTCGGAGGGCAAATCGTTCAGCCTCAACTTCAAGGAAAAGACGGGGCTCAGCATCATGGCATTGATGGAGAATGTCGAGGTCCTGCTGCAGGAAACGAATTGCCTCGCCTGGATCATGCTCGACAAACTTGACCTCTTGTTCGTAGAGGATATTGAAAAGCTCAGAGCGGCGATCACCGGTCTGATCCAGCTTCTGGTTCAGTACGGGAGTCAGTTCAAGAACATCCATTTCAAAATTTTCCTGCGCAATGACATCTTTCGCCAGCTCCATATCGTCAACAAATCCCATCTGGTGAGCTATTCGACGGAGATGCGCTGGCGCGGCCCTCTCCTGCTCAAGCTTCTCGTCGCACGCGCGGTTGTCGATCCATTCGTCCGGGAATACTGTGAAGAAGTGTGCGGAGAAAAGTCGGATGTCAGCGCCATCATCCTCGGGTCGGACGACTTTGTCAAGAAAATTTTCTTTACGATCTTCGAGCCGACGATGTCGAACGGGGCGAGTTCGGATAATGCACCGCCGACCGACGAGTGGATTCTCAAGCGACTCGTGGACGGGATGGGCAACAGCTTTCCGAGAGAACTTATTCACCTGGGGAATAAAGCGGTCGAGCGGCAGAGGGAGATCGACCGGATGGAGGGAGATCATACTTCCACGCACCTTATCAGCCCGCGTGCCCTGAGGGAAGCGTTCGAGGGTATCTCGACGTACCGCTGCGACACTTACCTGTACTCAGAGTTCCCGCACCTGAAGCAGCACTTCGATGTGTTCAGGGGAAGCGACAGCACCATGTTCCACCGGGAGGAGCTGTACATGCTCTTCCAACCGTTGTCGCCAAACGGGGACGAGGCGATCCGAGCGCTCTACGATACCGGATTATTGACGCCGCTCGGGAAAAATCTCGATTCGAGCAAGAAATTCAGAGTCCCGTTGCTTTACAAGATCGGGTTGGGCATGACAGACCACCGGACCAGGAGCCGCCCTTCCCAGTCCAAGACGAACGAAGACCGGCCGCGCAACGGAGAACGTGAGCCCATCGACAGCGAAGAGCCGATTGACGGTCACGAGATGAATTGAGGGTGCTGGGTCGGCGGCGGGCGATTGATACCGCCGAAGCGATCATCCCTCACGCCCGGATCCCCTCGCATAGAGAGGGCCGCCGGTCGGACTCTACCGGAGGAGTAGCATCTTCCGCACGCTCGTGAAGCCATCCGCCTGCATCCTATATGTATAAACACCGCTCGGATAGTTCCTTCCGTCCCATTGCGCACGGTACACCCCCGGCAGTTTGACCTCGTTTACCAGGGTGACGACTTCGCTTCCCAGAACATCGTAGAGTTTCAGAGTCACCATTGACCGGCGGCCGACCCCGAAACGTACGGTCGTACTCGGGTTGAACGGGTTGGGATAATTCTGATCGAGACGGAACATGCGGGGGATTCCAGCTACGCTTTCAAGCCTCAGCGTAATCGGCGTGTCGCCCTCGGTGAGATCGATAGTCGTGGCCGCATCGAGCGGCTTTTCCAAGTTTCTCATTTTCAACCAGGCTCGCGGCATCGGAACCGTTCTTGTGCAACTGAATCTCACGGGGAACTGCGCGGAGGAGATTGTGATCGGAAATTCCCCCGGCTCACCCGGCCGCACAAGAGCGGCGATCCTGCCGGTCGAGAATCTGACATCGAGCGCTCCCGGCGGGGGTGTGGGAGGCAACTCGAAGTTGATCGAGGGATTATCTTGCCCGTCCTTCATCCCGAAGAAGAGCGTCTGGGAACGGCCGGCGGCGTCGGTGAATATCCCGTGCTCGAAACTCCCCAAAGGTTGTTCCACGGTGGTCTTCGCCGAGGTAAACTGCGATGCCCGGATGACCATAGTTCCCGCCTGAGAAGTTTTCACCCAATATCCCTTACCCGGTGCTATTGCGTCGGCGACCGTGTAACCGGAGCTTGAGTATCCGAAGAAGGGGGACCTGATGATGCCCGGCGGAGTTGTCAGGATCGCCGCAACGGGGGCAGGACCCGAAATCGATCCAACGAGATTCCATTGCGCCCCGACTTGCGTTGTCTCCTGACTCAGTGGAAACCCGGTAAACGATAAACCTGGCTCGGCGAGCTTCTTCCAGTACCCCATGCCCCCGACCATTGTGTCGTGCCGGACGTATCCCGCCTGATACGCGTAGAGATGATCAATTATGTAGGGACAGACCACCCCGACCGGCAGGGAAATGAGCTGCCAGCCCACATCGAGAGAATCGTGAATCGTAACGCCGCTCAGCGAATCGCTGCTGGCGCCGGTCGCCGTAACGGTATCGGGAGAGCCGTCTGCGTTGTGCGTGAAGATGATATGACCGGTTTGTGCCGAAGGGCCGTTCGGGGCAAAGGTCACCGTTATCAACGCGTTGCCCATTCCATTGACAGTCAGACTCGCAGGAGTCACCGAGAAAACCTGATTGTCGGAAACTAACGATGTGATTTCGAGCGACGCAAGTCCCG
>VBOC01000116.1 GCA_005877655.1 Ignavibacteria bacterium | reverse complement strand
CCGGTCTGGACGAGTCCCTGGAACGCGATGATCACGCCCGCGATCGTCACAATGAATGCGCTTCCGACCGGGAGCCACCGAAAAGCGGGACCCGCAGTATTGAATCTCTCGAACCAGCGCCGGGCATAGACCATGAGCAGACCGATACCGGTTAAAACTCCTGCAAGTCCAATGCTGAATGCGAGGATGAGCCACAGGCCGAACCCGATCCGCCCGAGCGCAATGGCACTCAACAGGACCACGATGGCCGACGGGCAGGGAAGCATCCCTCCCGATACCCCGAGTGCCAGCAAACTCTTCCAGTTAACCGGCGATCCGTCGGAGCCGGGGGGGAGATGGGTATGACGGTGGCTGAGGCCATGTGGGTGTTGAACTTCACCTTCGTCGTGGGTGTGGACATGACCGCCATGAGAATGGCTACCCCCGCGGGCTATTTGAACGCGCTGTTTCACTAGAAATAATCCGATGCCGATCACGATCAGACCCGAGATCATTCCAAGCCAGGAAAAGAGGCTCTCCGGCAGGATATAGCGCGAGGCAACGTGTCTTGCCGTTCCGCGCGATCCGATCAAATAGGCTCCGACAATTGTCTTGCCGTGCCCCGGCGTGAGGGCATGTCCCGCCCCGAGCACGAGAGCGATCAGCAATGAGCCCATCATGACCGGCGCGCTGAGATCCCTCGTGGATATCAGTTCGCCAAGCGCGTCCTTCGATCGCCCGACTATAGCCTGGGTAAACGACGTGAATCGAAAATTCCCCCCAGAAGTACCCGCCGAGAACCGGACCGCGGCTTCGCGGATATTCATGGGATCCGAAATCCGGTCGGCTGGATAATTTCGCAGCTCGTTGGTGATGTCTTCCTCGCCGACAGACGAGCGATTGAGCGTGATGCCCTCGAGAGGCTTGACGAGGATTTCCTTCCATCCGATCCGGTCATCGAAATTATGGTCGATGAAACCAATTTCGTGTGTCCCCCGGTCCCTGGAGAGAAACACCTCAAAGGTCGACACGAGTCGGATGGTCCTTAGTCCGCCCTGTCCTTCGGGCAACGACACTTCATAGTGGGTGGGTCTGACTGCAGCTTCGCCGCCGTCGACTGTGAGCCTGAACTCATCCGCGATCCGCGTGGTCGTCTCTTTGGCGTACCGGTTCCGCTCCTGATCATCAACATTTCCGTCGCCGTTCCTGTCGATCTTCGTAAACTCCTGAATCGAAGGAATTTCTGCGACATCCATGACATAGACAAGCCGGATCGCCTCTCCGGCCAGATCAATCCTCGTATATCGGTTCACGCTGAAGATTCCCAGCGGGTGCGCGTGTACGATTCCGGTTAGCGCTAACAACACTGCGATGAATAAATATCTGAATTGCCGACGGTAAACCTTGGCAATGAAGTTGGGTATGTCAGAGCGTGGAAACATCGGTAGGATTAAGAGATAGAATTTAATCGAGACGAAAAATAATCAAAAATATTCAAAGATGCGACTCTGCGCAGGGCGATGGTTTCATCGCCGGGACGTGAGTATTGCTTTATTGATTTGCAGTAATTCCCTGAGAGTTTTTCATTTGCTGACCGCCATCGATACAGAAAATCTTCATGTAGGGGTTCTCCGTTTGCGCCTGTGCAAAATATTTTTGCGCCTCATCCTGCATCCCGGCTGCAGAGTAAATCACACCCGCGTGGTAATGCAACGTGAAGCTTTTGGTGTTCAGTCGCATGGCCTTCTCGACCAGGTGCACCGCTTCGCGCGGCCTTCCGGCCTTCAACAGGGTCCACGCGTAGGTTTCAAGAACATCGATGTTGTCGGGACGAGTCTCAAATTCCTTCTTCGCCCGCTGCAGCGCTTCCTGCAAATTTATGCCCTGATTTGCACAAAACATCGCGTATTCCCTGTTGACATTCCAACCGTCCCGCTCATGCTGCTCGTACGCCTGCAAAACGATCTTAGCGACCCCATCGGCACTCTGCGTCTGACCGCCCGATCGATAGAGATCGGCCAATTGCTCGACGAAAAGATGCTCCGGAGCGATTTGATAGGCCTTCGCGAGAAGATCGACGGCTTCCTGATACTCGCCCTTCGCCCTTTTGACCTGCGCCTTACCCGCTATCGCATACGCGTAGTCAGGACGCTCTTCAAGAATACCGTTGAATATGTAGGCAGCCGTATCCAGTTTCCCTTCATTGAGGAATAGTTTTCCAAGATTGAAGAGAGCCCATGCGCGATTCTCCTGTGCGAACACTCCGGCGTCGGCTGCAAGCTTCATCGCCTCGAAGGCGCCGTCGTCGTTTCCATAAAGCTCGCGAATGTAGGAGGCGCGGGAGTAGGAGCGAAGGTCCGGACGCAAGCTGAGCATCCGTTCGCAGGTTGTGACTGCCTCATCATACCGTCCCGATTCCACAAGCGCATCACAGAGAACGCCATAAGCTGTTGCGCTGTGAGGGTTCTTTCTTACAGCTTACTCGGCGATCTCTCTCGCCTCTGTAAAGTGGTGCAGTGTCATCAGCCTGGACGCCTTGATGATTCGCGCTTCGTAGTTCTCCGGATCGCAGCCGAGGGCCTTGTCGATCAGGTACCGGGCTTTCGGTATGTATTCGTGATGCCGCCCTGTCACGCGAGATTCCTGCAGGAATAACTGCGCTAGCTCGATGTAGTTTTTCGATACTTCAGGATGTTTCGATATCTGGTCTCGATAATAGCCGACGGCCTTCTGCGCGTTCAAGAATTCAGACGAGGCGTTCGCGCTTCCTGTGCGCAGGCTGAGTGTCGGGATTTCCGCCGGCGTAATTCGTCCCGGCACCCACAGGTAAATGGCTGCCCCGAGGAACGTGGCAGCCATCGTCGATATTATTATTGAAGTGCGATTCATCGCGTTGTCCCCCTCACTTAATGAACATCGCCTTCTTGGTCGAAACTACCTCATCTCTCACGGTCAGCCTGATGTAGTACGTCCCGCTCGCCAGGTTTCCGGCATTCCATGTCGCCGAATAGGTTCCCGGAGCCTTCTCCTCATCCACCAGTTTTGCCACCTCCTGCCCGAGCTGATTGTATACCATCAATCTCACAATGTCGGTGGAGGAGACGTGATACCCGATGTCGGTGGACGGATTGAACGGATTGGGATAATTTTGATCCAGGAGGAACGCCTTTGGCGCGCTTACCCCAAGGAAATCTTGCCGATTGAGCCTGGTCGTCGCGAGCGGCGGTGAAGATTCCGTGAGCTGTTTGACGTAATCGAATCCGCGGTGCGGATTGGGAACATAAGGAAACTCGGGCAGGATGGCCACGTCATTCTTTGTCGGTCCTTCATTATAGTTCAGCTCTGCAAGCAGCTTGGCAGAAGCCAGGTCGGAATAATTCGCTGCCGCGGCATCGTCAAACGGCAACCCGACTGCCGCGAGAACGAGCCCTCCCACCGCCTGCAATTCGATCGTTGTCACATCGTCTTCCAGCCTGCGACCGTTCGGAAAACCGTCCATGTGGGGGATCGCCTGGAGATTTTTGTTTGTGTTATAGGGAGCCGCTACCAGCCCGAGGACCGCGGCGCGGATGAGACCCATGCGCGCATTCTTCGTAAATTCATCGGAGCTCCTCGGCGTCACAGGGGTCGCCATGTTCAGGCGAAGCAAGTCGCCTCCGTACAATCTACCCTCGTCATTCGTGATGGGAAGAAAATTATGTATGAACGGTTTTCCCGGACTCAACGGGCCTCCTGACTTGCCCGTCGCGAGTTGATAGGGAATTGCGTTCGGCACACCGAAGTAAAATATCGGGAAAATATCAACCAGCCGTGGTTGAGCTGCGCCGGCCAAACCCGGTCGAATCGGCACTGCAAAGGCCGTGCCTGATAGATTCAGGGGTGGGGATATTTTCGTCACAGCAAACGCGCCATCTTTCCCATTCCGAAAATCAAAACCGGGGGAAGAATAGGAGGGCAGAACTCCGATCGCCGGATAAGATTTCGATTGAACGCGAAGAGCGCTTAACGCCGGAACCGCCCCGCCGAACTGGCTCTCGTCCATGTACAACGCCAATTCCGGGTTTGCAAAGTACTTCACGAAGTACTGCTCATCGCGGCTGTAAGGTGTGACGGAATTCCAATAATCCTTATCGCCGATGGGGATAACGGCCTCGTTGGTCAACGGCATCCCAAGACGTGAAACCTGCATCCAGGGTCCGTCGGTCTTCGGAGGCTTCCCGTTTTCCTGGAGGATGGTGATCTTCCTGCGGCTGGCGGATGCCCAGACACCGATGACAAAATTGGGATCGAGAATGCTGGATGCCTGACTGACCCTCTTCCCATTCTTTTGCAATAGGTTGATCGGGATCTTCATGATAATCGAGTGGGTATTGAAACCTGCAACTGCATCCCGCACGGTGTTGGGATCCGAAGGATCGGATCCATACACACTGCGAGTCTGTCCCAGATCGAAGATGCCGCCGAGGTCGACGAAGAAAGGATCGTCACGCGGACCACAGAAAACAATTTCCCCTGTCGATGCCTTGGTTATCGCGGATGCCGCAAGGCTGTTGTACGATGCGTTTAGGCCCGCCCCGCCATCAATTGAACGAGGGCCGATATTGTTCGGAGGAACGACGCCCTTGTTGATGATTGTGGTAAAGTCTTCACCGTGCCAACCTTTTTCGCAGTTGTATGTGGTCTTGAGATTTTGTTTCCCGAGCCGGATGTTAAAGAAAGTCGAAGGATCCTCGTTCCTGTGTCTGAAGGTGAATCGATAGGTAATGTCGTCTTCTGCTTCTCCCAATTCCGTTTCGGAAGTCCTGTTCTTGATATGAATTTCATAGCGTATATCCTCTCCGAAACTTGAATAGTTCGGGCCGCCCTCGGGCAGTTCGAGAGGGATATAGTCCGCCACGATTGTCACAAAATTTGTGTCATCCGGACATCGGAAGGCGTAAAGGTCGGTATTATCCGCAAGAGGGTCGTTCGAGATAAGCGGGGCTTCCCGATGACTCGAAGCGGTCGTCCCCCGGTGGGGGGTAGAAAACAACAGGATTAAGAGAACGAAGAGCGCCGTCAGGGCAAAGCAGAGCGTTTTCATAAGAGCATCCCCTACGAAATGATGGTTGATGAAGCGTCGATCGGGAGCTACACGCGTAGAGTGACTCCGGTGATTCTACAGTGGGTATACGAAAATAACCGACTTCCGGATTTCATTGCGGTAGGGAAAATTACATGAGCGGCAGGCGATCGACAGGCATGATCGTCACATCGCCGGGATTCCAACAAGGTATTTGTCGCCCGTCGGTTGAGGGACACCGCCCTTCGGTTCAAGAGTAATCGCAAAAGCAGCGATATGTTTCTTGTCCACCTCGGCGAGCCTGTCAATTTTGAAGAAGTTTTCTTTTTCCGGATCGTTTACAGTGAAGACACCGGCGCTGATGGGCGTCTTGTCCTTAATTAACCACAGTTGATAATCCTTTCCGCTGGGTACGGCCGGCAGGTTCGAAATTTGTAGGATCGCCCTCCTGCTTTCCGGATCCCATATGATCTTGCCGTATCCTGTCTTCGCCACTTCCTGGCCGTTCATGAATGCTAATTCGATTCTTGGGGATTGAAGAATCTTAAGCAATTCTTCTTTCTTCTGAAGTTCCTCACGCACAACCGTCATTCGCTGACGCTCTGCTTTCATTTCATCGGTAAGCTG
>VBOC01000115.1:1230-5524 GCA_005877655.1 Ignavibacteria bacterium | reverse complement strand
GACTTCCCCGGAAGGGATCGATATCGCGGAGGACCGGAAGCGATTCGGCGAGCTGCTGAAAAAACTTCAAATCCCTTTTCCGAAGGCCGGCACGGCAAGCTCCGTGGCGGAAGCGACCGTCGTCGCGAATTCGATCGGCTATCCGGTGCTCGTGCGTCCCTCGTACGTGCTGGGCGGACGGGCGATGGAGATCGTCTACAAGCCCGAATCGCTGCAAGAGTACATGAAGGCCGCCGTGAACGTTTCGCCGGACCATCCGGTCCTCATCGACAAGTTCCTGGAAGATGCAAAGGAATTCGACGTGGACGCGGTTTGCGACGGGGTGGACGTGGCGATCGGCGGCGTGCTGCAGCACATCGAGGAGGCGGGGATCCATTCCGGCGACAGCGCATGCGTCCTCATGCCCCAGGTCGAGAGCGTGCAGGTGATCGAGCAGTTGAAGGATTTTACGCGCAAACTTGCCGTCGCCCTCGGGGTGCGCGGCCTGATCAACGTGCAGTGCGCCGAGAAGGACGGGATCGTGTACGTGCTGGAGGTGAACCCCCGGGCTTCCCGGACGGTGCCGTTTGTCAGCAAGGCGATGGGTCTGCCGCTTGCGAAAATCGCGGCCAAAGTGATGGTCGGACGTTCGTTGAAGGAGCTCGGTGTGCCGCTCGAAGCCCCGCCAAAGTATATCGCGGTCAAGGAACCGGTCTTTCCGTTCGGAAAATTTCCCAAGGCCAAGGTCTATCTCGGGCCGGAGATGCGCTCGACGGGCGAGGTCATGGCCATTTCTGAAACATATGGCGAAGCAATCGCAAAAGCATTTATCGGGGCAGGAGGAAATCTCCCCTCCGGCGGCGGGGCATTTATCAGCGTGAACGACAACGATAAGAACTATCGCCTGATTGAGGTCGCGAAGGGGTTGAGGAAGCTGGGGTTCCGCATCGTTGCGACCGCCGGCACCGCATCGTATCTTACCGACCACAACATCGAGTGCGAGAAAATATTCAAGGTGAACGAGGGAAGGCCGAATATCGTGGATTTCATCAAGAACGGGGATGTTCGGGTTCTGATCAATACGCCGCTCGGGGAAACTTCCCGTTTCGACGAACTTTCAATCGGTGGCGCGGCAATCGAAGCAAAGCTGCTGATGATCACGACGATCTCGGCCGCGGCCGCCGTCGTGAAAGGGATCCAGTGGATGCGGGAACAAAAATCGACGGTCAAGAGTTTGCAGGAGTACCATCACGAAGCGTTCTCATCCGGTGTTCCGTAACGTATGTTGAAAACGAAGCGCCCTCCGGCTCCAAAGCAAAAGAAAGGACAGGCAGTCCCCGAATCCCGTAACCACGTCAATATTATAATCCGGGGTGCCCGAGTTCACAACCTCAAAAATATCAGCCTCGAACTTCCCCGGAAAAAACTCATCGTCCTCACAGGCGTGAGCGGATCAGGCAAGTCGAGCCTGGCCTTCGACACCATCTATGCGGAAGGGCAGAGGAGGTTCGTCGAAAGCCTCTCCGCCTACGCACGGCAGTTCCTAGAACGGATGGACAAGCCCGACGTCGATTTCATCCAGGGGATCAGCCCCGCCATCGCCATCGAACAGAAAACCACCGCGCGTAATCCGCGCTCCACCGTCGGGACTGCGACCGAGATTTACGACTACCTCCGGCTCCTCTTCGCGCGCATCGGGAGGACCTTTTGCTCCAAATGCGGAGATGAGGTCAAACGCGATTCGGTGCAATCGGTGGTCGAGGCCCTGCGTGCGAGGAGCAACGGCGAGGGAGAGCTCAAGCTCTCGGTGCTCTTTCCCCTTCCGGACCATCCCAATGCATCGGTGCGGGAAGAATTGGAGAATCTCAAGAAACAGGGGTACTTCCGGATTCTCTACAAGGGAGGACTCATCGATCTGGGTGAGCGAACGATCGATGCCGACATCAAGAAAAAAGATGTTCTCGTGCTTGTGGATCGCCTGGTCTGCCGGCCCGGGAGCGACGACAAACGGCTCGCCGACTCTGTCGAGATGGCCTTCAGGGCGGGCGACGGCTACGCCGTGGTTGCATTCCCGGAGGAAGAGGAGACGCTCGAATTCAACCAGCACTTCGAATGCCCGCGCGACCACATCCGGTACGAGGAGCCAGATCCACGCCTCTTCTCGTTCAATAATCCGTTCGGGGCATGTCCGAAGTGCCAGGGGTTCGGGCGGTCGGTGGGTATCGATATGGACCTCGTCGTGCCGGACAACGGGATGTCGATCCGGGACGGAGCGATCCAGCCCTGGACCGTCCCGAAGTGGCACGACAAGCTTCGTGAAATTCTCCGGATCGCGCACAAGGCGAAGCTGCGCGTGGACGCTCCTTTCAAGGAGTTGTCGCAACGGGAACTCGACATTGTCATGAACGGCACGGAAGGCTTCGAGGGGATCCGAGGCTTCTTCAAGCTCGTCGAACGGAAGCAGTACAAGATTTACTACCGGATGCTGCTCAGCCGGTACAGGGGGTACACACTCTGCGAGGGCTGCGGCGGCGCACGCCTGAGGCCGGAGGCCCTCTGCGTGAAGGTGGCGGGCAAGTCGCTCTTCGACGTCGTCCGGATGACGATCGAAGGAGCCCACCGGTTCTTCCAAAATGTGAATCTCACGCCGTTCGAACATGAAGTTGCCCGAAGAATTCTCGAGGAGCTCCGGCGGCGGCTCCGGTATCTCGTCGACGTGGGGATCGGCTATCTGACCCTCGACCGGCTGTCGAACACGCTCTCCGGGGGGGAATCACAGCGCATCAATCTCGCAACGGCCCTCGGCTCTTCGCTCGTCGGCTCGCTTTACGTGCTCGACGAGCCCAGCATCGGCCTGCACCCCCGCGACAATGCAAGACTGATCTCGATCCTCAAGTCGCTCCGCGATATCGGCAACACCGTTGTCGTCGTCGAGCACGATGCCGACATGATGAAAGCAGCCGATCTGGTCGTCGATCTGGGGCCGAGGGCCGGAGAATCGGGAGGCGAGGTCGTCTACCGGGGGGATTATGGCGGCCTCGTACAGTCGGAGGACTCGATCACCGGAGAATATCTCAGCGGCAGGAAGTCGATCGAGGTTCCGGGGAAGCGGTCCAAAGGAAGCGGCAAGGCGATCGTCGTCCGCGGGGCCGCCCAGAACAACCTGAAATCGATCGATGTCCGGATTCCCCTGAACCTGTTCGTCGCCGTCACCGGCGTGAGCGGCTCCGGGAAGAGCACGCTGGTTCATGAGATCCTGTACAGGGGCCTTCTTAAATCAAAAGGAGCTAACACCGATTCAGTCGGCCGCCACAGGGGAATCGACGGCGCCGAGCTGATCGATGCGGTTGAGCTTGTCGATCAGTCGCCGATCGGCAGAACGCCGCGATCCAATCCCGTTACCTATACAGGCACGTTCGATCTGATCAGGTCGCTCTTCGCCGAAACGCAGTCGGCGAAAATCCACGGGTTGACGCCGGGCTCGTTCTCGTTCAATGTCCCGGGAGGCCGGTGCGAAGCGTGCGAAGGCAGCGGCATCCAGACGATCGAGATGCAGTTCCTCGCCGATCTGGAGCTGACGTGCGAGGTGTGCAAGGGAAAGCGTTTCAGGAAGGACGTGCTGGAAATCCGGTATCGCGAAAAGAACATCGACGAGGTCCTCGGCATGACGGTGTCGGAGGCGATCCGGTTCTTCACCGCTCCCGCAGGGAGCCGCAGGGCGGCGAAACGCCTGCAGGTTCTTGAAGACGTGGGCATGGGCTACATCCGTCTCGGGCAGTCGGCGACTACGCTCTCGGGCGGAGAAGCCCAGCGCGTGAAGCTTGCCACCCATCTCGCGAACCAGGAAGCGGGAAAAAACACGCTGTTCATCTTCGATGAACCGACGACGGGCCTTCACTTCGACGACATCGCAAAACTCCTGGGGGCGTTCAAGGCGCTCGTCGAGCGGGGAAACTCGGTTGTGATCATCGAGCATAACATGGATGTGATCAAGTGCGCCGACTGGGTGATCGACCTGGGTCCTGAAGCGGGGGAACGAGGAGGGGAAATAGTGGCGGAAGGAACGCCCGAGTCGGTCGCCTCCCGCGGCGATTCATTTACCGGAAGGTTTTTGAAGAACTATCTCTGATATCCCGCACACGCCGTCAGAGAGAGCTGCCGAAATTCAGTGTGATGACGAACCCGCCGAATTGCTTCTTCCTCACGTTCTGCAAACTTTCCAGACCGCTGAAGTAAGGAAGATAGTAGTATCTCAGATTGAGGCCCAGCAGAGTCGATCGCTCGGAGCCGAAGAACGCACCGATGCCGACATAGC
>VBOC01000115.1:0-1214 GCA_005877655.1 Ignavibacteria bacterium | reverse complement strand
TTATACGGAAAGACGTAGATGATCGAAGGACCTGCGGCGGCGTTCACGTAGGGCCGGAAATTATCGACGATGTCGTCCCTGAAGAGGCGCTTCTCGAGCCCGATGAATAAGGGCATGACGAGAAATCGATTGACCTTTCCGGGAGAAAATGTGTTCCCGTAGATGTCGATCAGATCGATCTCATCGTCGTCCTTCGCTTCGGAGATCGAGAGGTCGAGAAATCCCGATAGGTCCTCGTTGTACTCGTGCCGATAGAAGCCCCCCAGGCCGAATCCGTTTGTCGACACCAGCAGGTCGACGCCCCAGGCATTGGGAGAAGGTTTCGGGGGAGGTTCAATCGCCGCCGACTGACCGAGCGACCCGAACCTGATCGTGGAATCGGACGAGGATTTTACCTGAGCGGGACTCCTGGAGCAGACGACGAGCAGAAGCGCCGATGTTATCGTTATGACTGGTTTTCCGTTCATACTCCGCTGTAATCAGAGGCCCTTTCCTATTGAAACACACTCATTTAGAATATAATTCGGGACTGGCGAAAAGTCAACCCCCGAACCGATATTCCCCCCATTGGAGCCCGATTGAAGTCCGGCGGTCGAACTTCCGGCCCGGTGGCCCTCCGGGGCTCTAATAGACGCTCAGGATGCCGAGTTTAAGGTAGCGGGTCTCCGTCATTCCGGGAAGGACGGGGTGATCGGGCGAGGCCCCGCGCCATTCCAGCAAGCTGATCGTCCGGCCCGCCGAACGCGCAGATTCCTGGATGATCTCCAGGAAGGTGTCCTCGTAAATGTGATGCGAGCAGGAGGCGGTCGCGAGAATCCCCCCTTCGTTGAGCAGACGGTACGCGGAGGTGTGCAGCTCTCTGTATCCGCGTTTCGCCTTGACGACAGTCTTCTTGCTTTTCGCAAACGAGGGCGGATCGAGAATAATCAGGTCGAATTTCTCTTTGCGCTGAATCGCTCCCTCAAGGTACTCGAACCCGTCGGCGGCATGGAACTTCGCTTTACCGGCGAGCCCGTTCAGGGCTGCGTTATTCGCGGCGCGCCGGATCGCGGGTTCGGATGTATCGATCCCGGTGACTTCCAGGGCGCCCGCACTCGCGGCATTGAGCGCGAATCCCCCGTCGTTGCAGAAGCAATCCAGGACCTTTCCTTCTTTCGCATAGCGCCGGATCGCTTTCCGGTTTTCCCTCTGGTCGAGAAATTGTCCCGTCTTCT
>VBOC01000114.1:3100-14140 GCA_005877655.1 Ignavibacteria bacterium | reverse complement strand
ACCTCTTCCAGATCGTTGTGTTTTCCGCTGACGCGGATGCACTTTTGCGAATCCACGGCACGCTTGTACTCGCGCCTTCCGGTCCCCAGGAAGACATCTTTGAACTGATTCATCCCCGCATTCGTGAAAAGGAGAGTCGCATCATCATGCGGAATGACAGGACCACTCGGGACGATCGTGTGCCCGCGCTGCGCGAAGAACTGAAGAAAACTTTTTCGGATTTCTGTCGATTTCATCATCGGTGTGTTGACCAATCCGGTTCCGGCCCCGCCATCAGACCTCGATCTGCGTCATTAACTCAATTTCTTCCAGAATCCCGCTGACCTCGACGCATTTCGTCATCTCGCCCTCGTATACGACGGCTTTGCCGTTGGTATGCACCTCCCAGGTTAGCGCTTCTGCCTTGGAGAGAGGACAGCCCGTCGCCTTTACGATTTGTCCGATCACCTCATCGAACGTGTGAAGCTCGTCATTGAAAAGAAGCACCTTCGCCGGTTCTTGAATCTTGACATCGAGGCCCTGTTCTTCGTCAACACCGACAAAAGGATCGCCTGCCACACTATGTTCAATTGAGCGAAACACCGCCGACCACCACCAAAAATAGGAAATACCCCCCACTTATGCAATGATCGATCAATTGACTTTTGCCCTATGAAGGAATATATTTAGAAACTCGACTCTTCACTTCGACTCAGACGCGACATGAGGCAAACGCTTTCGACTATCTTCGCTGCGGCCGCAGTGTTCATCGTGAGTTTCCTCTTCTTTTCCGTGCGAAGTCCCATCGCATCGCGGGGCGCCTTGCGCGAAAAACCGGACGATGCGTGGGACGCGTTCCAATGGTGGTATTCGCAGCGCGCGTTTCCCCATGAGCTGATCCCACAGGGTGCCTTTCAGAAAGCCGCATCGTACGCGAAGACAAGAATGGGGAAGGAGAGCCCCGCCTCTGTAAGCGCAACGCCCCCGTGGGTCGCACTCGGGCCGAACAACGTGGGCGGCAGAGTGCTCTCAATTGCAGTTAATCCCTCGAACACGGATGTCGTCTGGGCAGGATCGGCGAGCGGAGGGCTCTGGAAATCGACTTCCGGAGGAGAAGGAGCAACTGCCTGGAGTTATGTGGCAACGGGATTTCCTACCCTGGCAGTGAGCTCGATCGCGATCGATCCGGCCAATACGCTCGTGATGTACATCGGGACCGGAGAGATCAGCGGTTACCATCGCCCGCAGGTCGGAACTCCCGGGGCCCGATCATCGTACGGCATGGGGATTCTGAAGTCGACAGATGGCGGAACGAGCTGGGTCCAGACGGGGCTGACATGGACTTTTCCGCAGGTCACGGCTGTTGAAAAGATCGCGATCAACCCGATGCACACGCAGACGATTTTTGCGGCTACGAGCGAAGGGGTGTTCAAGTCCACGAATGCCGGAGCCGCCTGGTTCGTGTCCGACACAACCGTGATGGCAATGGATATCGCTATCAATCCGTCGGATACGACCATCATCTACGCAACGCACGGGAACCTCAATTCTTCACCCAATCCGGGATTATTTCAGTCCCTTGACGCCGGCCTGTCGTGGCTCCCCCTCACGAACGGGATCCCCTCGACGAATTTTGGAAGGGCGGTCCTCTCCATCTCTCCCGCGCGGCCGTCAAGGGTTTATGTGGCGATCGCGAATGGGTCGACGGGCGCGGCATACGGACTGTACCGATCCGATGATGATGGTGGGTTCTGGGCGCTTG
Source organism: Ignavibacteria bacterium (assembly GCA_005877655.1). Lineage (GTDB taxonomy): Bacteria > Bacteroidota > Ignavibacteria > UBA10030 > SZUA-254 > VBOC01. The sequence continues at coordinate 12,399 of VBOC01000114.1, read as the reverse complement.
TTTCGGATACGAATTTCACCGGAGGACAGGGGTGGTATGACATTGCTGTCGGCGTCAGGACCAACGATCCGAACCGGGTCTTTACCTCCGGACTCGACGTCTTCAGATCGACAACGAGCGGGACATCACCGGTACAGAAGACCTTCTGGTATCTCGGATACGGCGGTATGGTCCCGCCCGGAGGCCCTGAGGGTCCGTACAACTACACGCATGCAGATCACCACGCGATCGCATTCGACCCTGTCCATCCCGATACGGTGTATTTCGGCTGCGACGGCGGTGTGTTCAAGAGTACGGACGGCGGGGATAATTACTTCGGTTGCAACGGGGGACTCGCGACGACACAATTCTATAATGGATTTGCCAACGCATTCGGCGATTCGCTTCCGGCTATCGGCGGCCTGCAGGATAACAGAGTCGTGGAATACGGGGGATCGACCACGTGGAGCAAGATCGACGGAGGTGATGGGGGATGGAATGCGATCGACCCTACAAACATCAATATTATGTATGACGAGTACGTCTATCTCGCTATGAAGAAGTCGGTTAACGGCGGCATCAGCTTCAATGGCACAACCGCCGGGCTCCCGACCGGATCGACCAATGCCAACTTCATCGCTCCGTTTGCAATATCAACCTCCAGCCCCAATATTCTCTACGCGGGGAATAAAAACGTCTACAAGACGACAAGCGGAGGAGCGAGCTGGTTTCCCCCGAACGGAGGAGCAAACCTGAACGGGACAAAACTTGCGTGCATCGGTGTTTCCTATACGAGTCCCGACACGCTTCTGGCGGGAACCGGGACGAGCAGCTTCGGCGCCTCGCCCCTGTTTCAGGTTTTCGCATCCACGAACGGCGGGCAGTCATGGACCGATGTCACCGGTACGCTCCCGGCCCGGTATCCCACGGACATCGAGTTTGATCCCACGCTCAGCTCGACGGTCTATGTGACGTACTCCGGCTATGGCGGGCCGCATCTTTTCCGGTCGACGAATGTCGGCCAGACATGGACCGACATCAGCGGAAATTTGCCGGATATTCCGCACCAGACGTTAGCCGTTGACCCTCTTCAGCCGGGCAACCTTTATGTCGGAACCGATCTGGGAATCTTCCACTCGTCGAACGGCGGCGCGAGCTGGGAAGATTTTAGCACCGGAATGGTGCCGGCCATGATCCTGGATCTGGTTGTTTCGCGACCGAACGGAGTTCTGAGAGCGGCGACGTTCGGCAACGGCGTATACGAAAGGAAGCTTGCACGGACAGCGAGTGTCGCACTGCTGGTACCGAATGGCGGCGAAGTCTGGCAGGCCGGCCAATCGTATTTGATCCAGTGGTCACAGCAGTTCCTGACATCGGTAAAGCTCGAGTATTCGACCGACGACGGCGGTTCATGGAATCTTATTGCAAGTAATGTCCCCGTGAGTCCGAGCCAGTATGCCTGGACGATCCCGTCGGTGAATTCGACGCACGCACGCGTCCGGGTCAGCGACGGCGCGTCGACATCCGATGCCAGCAACAACTCATTTACCCTGATCTTGAATCCGGATGTGGTCAACGGATGGAATTTGGTTTCGCTGCGCCTGGCGCCTCCCGACCCCCGGAAGTCGGTTCTCTTTCCCTCTGCTTCATCCCCCGCTTTCGCATACAACGGCAGCTACTTTGTCCGCGATTCCCTCTCCCCCGGGAGCGGTTACTGGCTGAAGTTCAATCAACCCGGGTTCGTCAACTATTCGGGAGATTCGCTTTCAACCGATTCGATTCCGGTAAAGACTGGATGGAACATGATCGGTTCGATTTCCAAAGCGGTCGGAGTATCAAGCATCATCCAAAACCCTCCCGGGATCGTGACATCCCGCTATTTCGGATACGGATCGTCGGGTTACTCCGTGGCCTCGACGATTTCTCCGGGGGGAGGATACTGGGTCAAGACGAACTCCGACGGCACACTCGTCCTGCAATCAACTTCATCCGCAGCCAACCGGATCGGCTCCGTCGGGGAAGGCTCCCTCTCCTGGAGCCCGCTCGAGATCGTTGATGCGACAGAGAGGCACCAACGATTGTACCTCGCACGCGAGGACGGCAGAGACAGCGCGGGCTTCTATGAGATGCCCCCTCCCGCCCCCGCCGGAACATTGGACGCCCGTTTCGCTTCCGGCCGGATGATGGAAGCTCTGAATGATTTTCCCTCGAAGGAATTCGGCCTCTCCATTATTACACCTGCGTATCCGGTTCGGATCGGCTGGGAGATCAGGGCCGGAATGCCGGATGTTGCTCTTCTGATTGGCGATCGGGCGATCGCGATGAAAGGAACGGGTCGGACCACGATCGCGAATGCTGACGCCCGGCTGTTCTTAAAAATTGGCGGATCGGCGTCGCTGCCGGTTGAATTCTCGCTCGAACAGAATTATCCGAATCCATTTAACCCGGGGACGCAGTTTGAATTTCGGATTCCTGACAGGCGCACAGGCGGGATACTCGTATCTCTTAAAATCTACGACATTCTCGGAAGGGAGGTTGCGACAGTCCTCAACGAGGTCAGGCATCCGGGAGTCTATCGGGAAGAATGGACCGCCAAAAACCCTCCCACCGGGATTTACACGTACCGCCTCGTCGCCGGATCGTTCACGAGCGCGAAGAAGATGCTGCTCATAAGATAAGGATTTACCGCCGCATGGGCGGGAGCGCAGGCCGGCCGCCCGAGACCCCGAGCCCGCCTCACATGTTGGCGACGACTGCTTCCCCAAACTCGGAACATCGTACCTCCCGCGCGCCGGTAATGAGCCGGGCAAAGTCGTACGTAACAACTTTCGACCGAATCGTCCGTTCAAGACCGCGGACGACCAGGTCTGCGGCCTCTCCCCAGCCAAGATACCGTAACATCATCTCTCCGCTCAGGATCACGGACCCCGGATTCACCTTGTCGAGGTTCGCATATTTCGGCGCCGTGCCGTGAGTCGCCTCGAACACCGCATGTCCGGTCACGAAATTGATATTCCCCCCGGGCGCGATGCCGATGCCGCCAACCTGCGCCGCCAGGGCGTCGCTCAGGTAGTCTCCGTTGAGGTTCAGGGTCGCGATAACATCGAACTCATCCGGCCGGGTCAGGACCTGCTGCAGCGTGATATCTGCGATCGCGTCCTTAATCAAAAGCTTGCCCGAGGCCAAAGCGGCTTTTTGTTCTGCGTGGGCCGCCTCCTCCCCTTTTTCCTTCCTCGTCCGGTCCCACTGCGCCCCCGTATAGACTTTCGGGCCGAACTCCTGTTCGGCAATCTGGTAGCCCCAATCCCGGAACGCCCCCTCGGTGAATTTCATGATGTTTCCCTTGTGGACGAGCGTCACGGAGCGGCGCTTGTTTTCAAGCGCGTGACTGATGGCGGCGCGAATCAACCGTGAGGATCCATGGAACGAAACCGGTTTAAAGCCGACACCGACCTGTACCTGATGATCGGGACCCGCGGCGGTTCGAGCGGTCTTCATCCAGTCTTCGATCGACTTGGAGGTCCCGAACCGGATTTTTTTGAAACTTTCAGGAAATTCTTTTGATAAGAATTCCAGGATCTTGTGTGCATCCGGAGAGGCCGGCGCGAACTCGATCCCGGCATAGATATCTTCGGTATTCTCGCGGAAAATCACCATGTCGATCGCCTCCGGCCGCTTCACCGGAGAAGGCACCCCCTCGAGGTATCGAACCGGGCGCAGGCAAACATAGAGATCCAGAAGTTGACGCAGCGCTACATTGAGAGACCGGATCCCGCCTCCGACGGGCGTTGTCAGGGGGCCCTTGATCCCCACCAGGTAGTGCTGGAAGGCTTTCACCGTGTCGTCCGGAAGCCACGTCTTGAAGAGATTGAAGGCTTTCTCTCCCGCGTACACTTCCATCCAGCGGATCGATTTTTTACCCCGGAATGCCTTTTCGATCGCGGCGTCGAAGACCCGGCGCGAGGCGCGCCAGATATCGGGTCCTATTCCATCCCCTTCGATGAAGGGAATGACGGGGTGATCGGGTACAACGAGGCGGCCGTCCCGGAGAGAGATCCTCTCTCCTTCGGCAGGAGGGTTAAGCGTCATTGGCGACAATTCCTATGAAAGCTCGTGGACCGGGGATGACTGAATCTGCTCCCTGATACGTTTGGCGTACACGGCCATGTCGTCCCCGCCGTACTTCTTGAGCTTGAGGACGAACCGGATGTTATCGTCGTCATACCGGGGTGTGATATGGAAGTGAAAATGAAAGACGGATTGGCCCGCCGCCTTGCCGTTGTTGGAGAAGACGTTATAGCCGGGCGGGTTGAGCGACTTGACGATCGCGCGGGAGACAACCTTTGTCGCTTTAATCAGGTCCAGGAGCTCTTCATCAGGCACTTCGACTAACGTCGCGCGATGCCGCTGCGGCATCACCAGGACGTGGCCGTAGTGAATCGGATTGATATCGAGGATGGCGATCGCGCTTTGATTCTTAAAGAGGACCTCCGCATCGGACTCACCCCTGATTATTTTGCAGAACTTGCACTGGATCATGGCAGTCTACCGTGCACAAACCCCCCGAAAACATTTGTATATACCAAATTCGACGCTGAAAGTCAAAGTCGATAGAAACAGTATCGATCCTTGATTCTTTGGGCATGGATATGTATATTCAGCTCAATCCAAACTCACTTTCCGCTCTCATTTCAATGGAGTCACCATGATCCGCCCTGCGCTGATTCTAGTCTCAATCGGGGTACTGGCAGTCTGGCTGATTGTAACCGGCTTCCAATGCGGCTCGTCGGAAATGACGACCGCGAAACTGGCGTACAGTCAACACAATCTCGAGAAGGCCGACTCCTCTTTCGCGAAGGAAGCCGAAAAGAACCCCGCGAACGCCGAGGCGTGGTACTATCTCGGCAGAGTGCGGCTGGAGCGCGGGAACTACGCGGGAATGGTCGAGGCTTACAAACAGTCGCTCGCCGCCGGCAAAGAGTTTGAACCGCGGATAATCGAAGACAAGAAGTTCGCCTGGGCGCAGATGCTCAACAAGGGAGTCGGCCATCATAACAGGAGCGTGGCACTGGAGAAGGATCCTTCCAAGAAGGACAGTGCGGCCGCGTACCGCAAAATGGCGATCGACACCTATAGGCTGGCGATTGTGATCAACCCCGACAGCGCGATCACCTATCAAAATCTGGCGGTGGACGATCACCTTTCGGGCAATTACGACGAGGAGATCGGTTATCTGAAGAAGGCGCTTGAGATCAGGAAATCGCCCGAGCTCTCGATGATGCTGATCAACGCCTACATCCAGAAAGCCGAAAATGCAAAAAAAGCGGACAAGACGACTGAAGCGGCGGAAAACTTCAACCAGGCCATCGCCGCCATGGCTGCGGCGCGAGCGGCGAACCCCGGCGATGAGGAAATGCTGGGGACGCTGATCAATGTCTATATCGAAGCCGGACGCACGAAGGATGCTCTCCCGTTGATCAAGGAGGCGGTGGAGAAAGACCCGAAGAACAAGGTCTATCAAAACGACCTGGGCCTGCTGTTGCTCGATCAGCAGAACTACGAGGAATGAAGGAAGAAGCCGAGGCGAAGGCCGGAGCCAAGGGGAAGCTCGACAAGTCGTACGTCGAAAAATTCAAGCGCGCAGTCGTCCTCCTCGAGAAGCTCAATTCACTGAAACCCAATCAGACCGAGTTTCTTGAGGCACTCGCAACCGCCTACGCGAACGCGGGAATGTACAAGCAGGCCGAGGCAAAAATTAAAGAAGCAGACGCTCTCCGGAAAAAGTAGAGGTCCACAGGGCTTTCTCGGAATCTTAAGAGGATCGACCATGGTAAATCAAATACCTCCGCAGCAGCAAATCAACATCGAACTGGGCGAGAAGGAAGCCGAAGGAATTTATTCGAATCTTGCCATCATCACGCATTCCCCTGCGGAATTCGTGGTCGATTTTACGCGCGTCTTGCCCGGTGTGCCGAAGGCAAAGGTCCATGCCCGCATCATCACCACGCCGCAGCATGCGAAGCTTCTTCTCAACGCCCTCAGAGAAAACATCGAGAAGTATGAAAAAACGTTCGGGGAAATCAAGGTGCAGGGCGAGCCCTCCGCCCCGGGCGGATTCGGGTTCCAGCCTCCGACGACCGGAGAGAGCGCTAAAGCACGTACCGGCTGAGATCTTTATTCTTGACAATCCCGCTCAGCCGCTCTCCGACCATCTCTCTTGTAACCATCACCGTCGTACCCACGTACTTGTCGGGTGTTTCAAACAGGTATTCTTCCAGAAGCGTCGTCATGATCGTGTGCAGGCGCCGCGCGCCGATGTTTTCGACCTGCTCGTTCACTTCGCCCGCAATCCGTGCGATCTCCCGGATCCCGTCCTTTGAAAATTCCAGTTTGACACCCTCTGTCTGAAGAAGCGCGGTATACTGTTTGATCAGGGCATTCTGAGGCAAGGTCAGAATCTTCACAAGATCCTCCTCGGTCAAACTGTTCAGTTCGACGCGAATCGGGAACCGGCCCTGCAGCTCGGGGATCAGGTCGGATGGCTTCGAGACATGGAAAGCTCCAGAGGCGATGAACAGGATGTGATCCGTTTTCACAACCCCGTATTTCGTCGTCACGCTGGTGCCCTCGACAATGGGCAGCAGGTCCCGCTGAACGCCTTCGCGCGAGACATCGGGCCCGGCGCTCTGCGACTTCCCACCGGCGATTTTGTCGATCTCATCGATGAAGATAATCCCCGCGTTCTCGACCCTGCCGAGCGCCTCCTTGATCATCGAATCGGTGTCGATGAGTTTTTGGGATTCCTCCTGCGTGAGAATGGCCCTTGCTTCCCCCACCGTCATCTTTCGCTTCTTCGTGCGTTTCGGCAGCATGCTGCCAAACATCTCCTGGATGTTCACCCCGATCTCTTCGATATTGACGGGCCCAAGGATTTGCCCAGGCGGCTTTCCAGCTCGCCGGCATGAAGCTTTTCGCGAAACTTCTCCCGCGTCGCCTTGTTATCCTCACCTTCGGAAGACTCCTCGTCCGGAACCACAGATTCGACGACCGGCTGACGGCGCTTCACAGGGGGAACAAGAATGTCGAGAATGCGCTCCTCGGCAAGCCTCGCCGCCTTGTCGTTCACTTCCGCGGCCCTCTCATCCTTGAGCATGCCCACGCCGTATTCCGTCAGATCCCGCACCATCGATTCGACGTCCCGGCCGACATAACCGACTTCCGTGAATTTCGACGCCTCGACTTTGAGAAACGGGGCATTCGTCAGCTTCGCGAGCCTTCGGGCGATTTCCGTCTTCCCCACCCCGGTCGGGCCGATCATGATAATGTTGTTCGGCATGATCTCCTCGCGCAAATGCCCCGGAGTCTGCATGCGCCGCCACCGGTTCCTGATGGCGATCGCGACCGATTTTTTGGCCGATTGCTGCCCGATGATGTACCGGTCGAGTTCCCGGACGATCTCGCGCGGGGTCAACTCTCGGATTGTCGTGGTCGCTGGCTTGCGGTTCATACCCGGTTGTGCTCGATGCTACTCCAGTTCCTCGATCGAGATATTCTTGTTGGTATAAATACAGATCTCGCTGGCAGCCGCCAGCGATTCCTTCACGATCTCCTTCGCGGGGAGATCGGCATGGCCGACCAGCATTCTCGCCGCCGCGAGGGCGTAATTTCCGCCCGAGCCGATCGCGACAATCCCGTCGTCGGGCTCGACGATTTCGCCCGTGCCTGAAATAATGAGCGATTGTTCTTTATTGAGCACCGCGAGGAGCGCCTCGAGCTGGCGAAGATACTTGTCCGTGCGCCAGTTCTTGGCGAGTTCGACCGCCGCCCGGAGCAGGTTGCCGTGATACTTGTCCAATTGATCCTCGAACCGCTCAAAGAGCGTAAAAGCATCCGCCGCAGCCCCCGCAAATCCCGCGAGAACGCTTCCATTGTAGATTTTTCTGATCTTGCGGGCGTTTTGTTTCACAATAGCGGTCCCGACGGTCACCTGGCCGTCGCCGCCAATAACGGTCTTTCCCCGGTGGCTGAGTCCGATGACGGTGGTGGATTGAAAGATTGCCGGCATTGAGTGGAGCGAGGATGTGATCAAATTTTGCGCCGGAGACGGGCGACCGGAATTCTCATCGCCTCGCGGTATTTTGCAACCGTGCGTCTCGCGATGTTCAGCCCCTCCCCGTTCAGAATCTCCGCGATCCGGTCGTCGCTCAAGGGGCGATTGGGATCCTCACCCTCGATGATGCCTTTGATGGTCCGTTTTACTTCCTTATTCGACACCTCTTCCCCCGTTTGAGTCATGAGCTTATCGCTGAAGAAATGCCGGAGCTCATAAACGCCGAATTCAGCCTGTACGTACTTTCCGTTGACGACCCTGCTGATCGTCGAAATATCCATTCCGATGACCTCGGCAATGTCTTTGTAAATCATCGGTTTCAGGTTTTCTCCGGTTTCAAAAAATTCGCGCTGTTTCTCGATGATGGCCCGCATCACGCGCATCATCGTATCCCGGCGCTGGTTGATCGAAGCAATGAACCACTTGGCGGCATCGAACCGCTTGCGGATAAACTCCTTCACGCCGTTCGACTGAACATTTTTCTGCCGCTTGCCCATGAGTTCCTTATAACGCCTGTTGATGCGAAGAGGCGGCACATTGCGTTCGTTCAGGGTGACGAGAAAGTCCCCGTCGTCGCGCTCGACCGTGAAGTCGGGCACAATATAATTTTGTTGGGCCGTGAACTGGCCCTCCCCCGGCTTGGGGTTCAGTTTCTGGATCAGCTCGATCACGAGCTTCAGTTCATCAAGGGAGATGTTGAGATTCTTGGCGAGTTCTTCGTAATGCTTCATGGTGAAGTCTTCAAAGAACTCGCGCAGGATGCGAAGCGCCGTCTCCTTGAGCTTCGCCGGGTGCTGACCGACTTCAAGCTGGGTGATCAGGCATTCCTGAAGAGTCCGGGCGGCAATACCCGGAGGATCGAGGCGCTGGACCATCTTCAGGATTTCCTCCGCGCGGGCGTCGGTGATACAAAGCTTCTGCGCCAGATTGAGATCCTCGACGATCAGATGCAAGTCCCGCCGGAGGTATCCGTCCTCGTCGATGTTTCCGATGATTTCTTCACAAAGCAATCTTTCTTCGGGCGTCAGATCGAGCAGAATGATCTGATCCATCAACCTCTGTGTCAGCGTCACTTCCGCGGGCTGCGGGATCTCGTCGCGGTCCTGGTCAGCCACCGGTGCGCGAGCCGCCTTGTGGCCGTCCAGGTCGTCGTTCATGAAGTCTTCAAAGGTGTAGCCGTCGTTCGCGGGGTCGGGCTCTTCCGTCGGAT
>VBOC01000114.1:0-2818 GCA_005877655.1 Ignavibacteria bacterium | reverse complement strand
TTCAGCTGGAGCGTCTGACGCTGTGAGAGGTTCAGCATGGAGATGAGCCCGTGCGATCGCCCTCGGGCGGACAATGGCTTGCGGCATCCCGGCGGAGGCATTCTCTGCGGAACTCCTCATACCAGCCCGCGCCAAAATTCCGTATCAATGCGTCCTTCAAGAATTCGTAGAGCGGCATGTCATCAGACCTCCCGCGGCTGCGTCCGGCTGAGCACTCGGAAATTCTTTCATATCGTATCTGTTGCCCGGGCCCGTGTGAAACACGGAGGGGAAACAAATGACAGGAGAGCGGCTTTCGCCAGCCCGTCTCACCGGTCTGATAGGCCCGTTCGAGCGAACAGCGTGCGATGCCATCTTCGTAGTAAACGAACACGCAATCCCGGTCGTCCACGCAGGTGGTGAAATAACTCCCCGGTTCCCCTTCAAAGAATCCGCGAGCTTCGATACGCTGAAGGTTTTCTTCTGACAGGTATTTTCTCGCCGCGGGCAGAGCTTTATGGATTTCGACCAGCTCTCCGTCTTCGAGCGGGGCCCCTTGTCCTCCACGAATGGTACAGCAGGCGCCCTTGCATCGGATCAGGTCGCAGCTAAACCGCTCGTGGGCGATCTCTTCTTCGACTACCGCTTCACCGATTAAAAACATACACTATGATAATACAAAAGTTTTGACAAAGAGAAAAATCAACTTCTCCGATTCATTTCTTCATGAATAATTTTCCGGGCAGTTGTTTCACAAGTCCTTTGAACTCGAGACTTAACAGATTCACCAGAACATCCGCGGTGGAGAGACCGGCTTCTTCCGCGAGCCGGTCAACATGCGACGGCTCGATCGTCAGGACATCGTAGACGGTTTTTTCAAAGAGCGTTAGATCCGGAGGTGGAGTCTGCCCCGCATCCATCCTGTTCCCTTTGGAACGTCCAAAGAGGGGAGGAAGTTTCGGCCCCAGCTCGACAACGATATCGTCAACCCCCTCGACGAGCTTCGCCCGGCCCTCCTTGATCAACACGTTGCAGCCGTGGGAGCGTTTGCTCCTGACATCTCCGGGCACGGCGAATATCTCCCTGTTCTGATCGATTGCCGCATTGGCCGTTATCATCGCACCCCCGGTGAGGCCGGTCTCGATGATCAGCGTCCCCAGAGAAAGTCCGCTGATGATCCGGTTTCGTCGGGGGAAATTGACCGCATCGGGTTTGGCTCCCATCTCATACTCGCTCAGAACGAGTCCGTGGCCGGCAATACGCCCGAAGAGTCCCCTGTTCTCAGGCGGATACATCACATCGAGACCGGACCCGACGACGGCGATTGTTCGGCCGCCGGCTTGCAGCGCGGCGCCGTGGGCAATCGTATCGATGCCGCGCGCCAGCCCGCTTACGACAACAAGCCCTCGCCGTGCGAGAGCCGAAGAGAACTCCTCCGCGAGGGCCGCGCCGTACGCCGAAGGCGAACGGGTTCCCACCACGGCGATTGCAAGCGCATCCTCTTCATGGTAATCGCCCCGGGCAAAGAGGAGAGGAGGCGGATCGTATATTTTTTTCAGTAAGTCCGGGTACTGTTGATCCCAGAATGTAACAATCGTTCCCCCAGCCTTATTCAGCTTCGAGAGCTGGCGCTCCGCGAATGTGCGGGCTTCGGCCGTACGCCGCTCACGCAACGAACGGACAATCGATGAGGCCAGCGGCCTGCTGATGCCTTCCACCGCCGCGATTTCCCTTGCAGAGGCTTCAAAGACAAAAGAGGTACCGCCGAAGTGTGAGACGAGAGCGCGCAGCCGGTTCGCACCGATCTGCGGAATCTGGGAAAGAACCAGTAGATCAAAAGCGGAAAACATGCATGCCTCCCCCCGCGGACAGAATTACGGAACGCTCAGAGCCCCCCTATCGGGTCAAACGGCCCATGAGAGCGGTGGATGTCTCCGGTGACGGAACGGAACCGATACCGGAATCGGACCGCGCCTTCAGTCCCTCTCGACCTCGAAGCCGTCCACCACGGCTACGACGACCGAATGCACCGGTACCTTCTTATTCTTCAGGACCTGGATAGCCGCCTGCCCTTCCTGAACGATGAGCACTGTATCACCCACCCCGGCGTCGACGGAATCGAGAGCGAGAATGTCGCGGCCGATCGATTTCCCCTCCAGGTCGATGGGTTGAACAACCAGGATTTTGTACGTCTTGAGATGTTCGTTCTTCTGTGTTGAAACAATCGTTCCGATCACCTTGCAGAGCGTCATGGCCGGTCCGTTGGCGTGCGAAGAAGCTCCCCGAATCGCTGCGACAGCTCCTCTGCCCTGCGGGAGGTCGGGGCTTCGGCGATGATCCGGATGATCGGCTCGGTATTCGACCGGCGCAGGTGGACCCACGAATCGTCGAAATTCAGCTTCAAGCCGTCCTCCGTATTGACGTTGCCGTTTTTCGCATGTTCCTTCCGTATCGCCTTGAGAAGGCTGTCAGGATTACGGTTTTCGACCGACACTTTCGTCTTCACCATCGAATACCGGGGCATCGTTGCTTTGAACGCCGAGAGTGTGCCCCCAAACTCCGCAAGTTGCTGCATGATCAGGCCGATGCCGACAATAGCATCCCGCGTGTAGTGAACTGTCGGCAGGATAACGCCGCCGCTGCCCTCGCCGCCGACGACCGCACCGAGCTCCTTCATCTTCTTTGCCACGTTGATCTCGCCCACCGGAGTCCGAACCACCTCGGCCCCAAGCTTCTCCGCGACGTCGTCGACCGCACGGGTGGTGGACAGGTTTACCACCACAGTCGGCTTTACGCTCCCCCCCGGCCGGTCCCTCTCGGGGCGAAACTTTTCGAGGAT
>VBOC01000113.1:3714-10072 GCA_005877655.1 Ignavibacteria bacterium | reverse complement strand
TCTGGGACTTGGGAAGAATTTCCCAGGACCGGATCATGGTGAACCGGGCTCCTTCGTCCAGAACGACACGACCTTCGTCCCGTGGGGAGAGAAGGAAGGGTTGATCAACGGCCGCGTCTATGCATTCTCCGAAGGAAGGGATGGGGCTCTCTGGTTTGGGACGGCGAGGGGACTCAGCCGGTGGAAACCGGGTGTGTCGGCGCATCGCGTTCCACACGCTGGCGAGGGAGCGTGGACGCACTGGACTCTTGCACAGGGCCTGCACACGGGCAGGGTCTTCACGCTGGCCATCGACAGTACTCAGCGGCTGTGGTTCGGTGATCCTTCATCGGTGGGTGTCGGGGTAGGGTACATCGATCAGAAGGATAGCATCCATTACATTACCGTCGCGGATGGACTCATCAACGACTACATTTGGGATTTGAGCGTTGATTCGAAAGGGAGGTTATGGGTCGCAACCGGCGACGGGCTATGCTGCTATGCCGGCGGCCGGTGGTCAACATTTGACCGGCAATCGGGCCTCGCGCATTCCGTCCTCTGGCCGGTCCTGCCGCTTGATCGCGAGGTGTGCGTTGGGACGCAGGGAGGGGGGGTTGCGATTCTCGATGTCGATGCGAGCCGCACTCCCGAGCCGCGCATCCAGCTCGACGTTCCGAGGATGGAGGGGAAAAATATCCTGCTCCGCTGGCAAGCTTTTTCGTATTGGGGGGAGCTCGATCCGACTGAAATCATGACGCGGTATAGACTTCAGGATGGCGACTGGTCGGCCTGGACCAGGATGCACGAACAAACACTTGTTGATCTCGGTCCAGGCGACTATACGTACCGGGTGCAGGCGAGGGGATTATTCGGGAACTATCTCGCCGATGGGGCGGCCGGTTCGTTTTTCGTCCCCTTGCCGATGTACCTCCGTCCGGGATTTCTGATTCCGACCGGCATACTATCGCTGGCGTTTGTCGCGCTAGGCGTTGTGCATCTCGTTCGCAAACGAAATCATGACATCGCACTCCGGAAAAGCGAGGCTAAGTTCCGAACTGTCACCGAAATGACTTCATCGGCCATTTTCATTTTCAAGGATTTTAATCTGCTGTTTGTAAATTCGGGCGCTGAGAACCTTACCGGTTTCAGGCAGTCGGAACTTCTGAGAATGAGCTATCTTGATCTCATCCACCCCGACGACCATGCACTGCTCCGGCGCGAGGAGCTTTCGCCGGCAGGAGCCGTCCCCGTGCCCAGGCGCTACGAGGTCAGAATTATCACACAGGGAGGACGTGAGCGGTGGGTGGACTGCAGCTCGGGGTGGATTCAGTTCCAGGGAGATGCGGTCCGGCTTGCGACTGCGTTTGATATCACCGAACGTAAACAGGCGGAGGGCAAGCTTCGCTCGCTTGCCTCCGAGCTTTCTCTCACCGAAGAACGCGAGCGGCGCCGAATGGCGACCTACCTCCATGATGTGATCGGGCAAACGCTTGCCCTCAGCAAGATGAAAATCCGTAGTCTGGAGAAAACGGGCCTGGCGCCTGTCTATCAGCACTCGCTTGAGGCAATTCGCGATCTTATCGATCAATCGATCACGGATACGCAGACGCTGACATTTGAACTCTGCCCGCCGATTCTCTATGAATTGAGCTTCGAGGCGGCGATCGAATGGCTGACGGAACGGATGGAGAGCCAGCACGGCCTTGCCATCGAATTTCACGATGACCGGCATCCTAAAAAGCTATCCGAGGAGGTCAAGGTTCTGCTCTTTCACGCTGTGCGTGAGGTGCTCGTCAACATCATCAAACATGCGGAAGCAAGCCATGCCGCCGTTCAGCTTTCGCATCTGGACGGCTCGATGCAAATCGAGATTACTGATGACGGCAAAGGATTCGACACAGCGCGGAAAACGGGTTCTTCGGTCAGCGGGGGCGGGTTTGGATTATTCAATATCCGCGAGCGACTCGCCTACCTTGGCGGCCATCTGGAAATCAAGTCGCAGGCCGGCGAAGGCACCCGCGTGACGATTACCTCGCCGTTGCAGATCGGCGAGGCATGAGCGCGGAGAAGGCGGCACCCGTTCGCATTCTGCTTGCCGACGATCATAAATTGGTTCGGGAAGGATTGCGAAGTATTCTTGAGAATGAGCTCGGGATGACCATCGTCGGTCAGGCGGAGAATGGCCGCACGACCGTTGAGCAGACACGCTTGCTGAAGCCCGATATCGTGATCATGGACATATCGATGCCGGATCTCAACGGAATCGAAGCGACCCGGCAAATTGTCTCGGAGGTCGAGGACGTGCGTGTTATCGCTCTCTCGATGCACTCCGATAAGCGCTACGTATCCGAGATGCTTGCGGCCGGAGCCTCGGGGTATTTATTGAAACATAGCGCGTTGGATGAGCTGGAGCGCGCGATCCGGACGGTTTTGGACAATAAGATCTACGTCAGCCCGGATATTGCGGGCGTTGTGGTGCAGGATTACCTCCAACACCTCGCATCGTCAGACGCCGTTCAACCGGCGGGGCTCACAGCACGAGAAAGGGAAATCCTGCAGCTGATCGCCGAAGGAAGATCGACGAAGGATATTGCAGCCACCCTCCACGTGAGTGTCCCCACCATTGATACCCACAAACAGCATATCATGGAAAAGCTCAAGCTGTACAGCGTTGCCGAACTCACCAAGTATGCCATCCGAAAAGGCCTCACCTCGCTCGAGTAGCTGACCCTCGCAACGCCCACCCCTCAGGATATGCCGATTTGAGGGGTTTTTCGAATAAGTCATGAATTATCTACTGCGGAATCATGGATTCCACGATTGCGCGCCCGGCAAACCTTCTTTATGTTGCACTCCAATTGATTGAGGTCGGATTTCCATACCCGCAAGTGCTTGTCTCAACAGCGTCGAGACGCTCAACGAAGGAGGCGTGGTCATGGCGCCACAGCTCACATCCAGGCTGACGTATCCCAATCCGTTCAGTCCGTCGGGAATCGCCTTTGACTTGCCCGAGAAAGCCCGCGTAACATTGAAAATCTTCGACGAAGCAGGGAAAGAAGTCAGTACGCTCATCGAAAACCAGTCGCTTGATCCCGGGACGCACCATGTGGACCTCGGACCCGAGTCGTGGATCCACAGCGACGGCGAAGAAAAGGAAATGTATTTTTACAGGCTCTCCGCCGAATACGGGGGTAAGAGCTATGTTGATACGAAAAAAATCATCCTCACAGTATCGTGACAGCCGCGTCGCGTGTCAAAAAAGCAACGAATCCACCATCATACAGCTTACTGAAAGGAAGTAGCATGAAGATTCTTCGACTTGTTGTTCTGATCGTGTGCTGTGGTCTCGGGGTAACACTAGGCTATAGCCAGAACTGCCCTCCGGACAGCGCCTATCCAAACCCCCAGATCGCTTCTTCCTTTGCTCCCGATTCGAGCTGTCTCGACAGCGTTCAACACCCTGGCTCCGGCACCGACCCGAAGCGTGACTGCCTCGGCGCCTGCGAGCATTCGTACACAACGTACTGCACAATGTCCGTGCCGGGCCATACATATCTGTGGAACGTGGTCGGGGGGACGATCGTGGGAAGCTCGACTTCCAACTGCGTTACGGTCTTCTGGGGTCCGGCGGGCCCCGGGACGATCAAGGTCACAGAGACAAGCGGCGCCGGGTGCACGGCGTCGAAGGAACAATGCGTGAAAATCATCAATTCTCCCATCGCGGCATTTACCGTTTCCGCGAATGTCTGTAAGAATGTACCGCTCAATTTCGTGAACACGTCGCAAAACGCGATCAGCTACCTCTGGAACTTCGGGGAACCTTCCAGCGGGGTCCTCAACACTTCGACATTGACGAACCCGACGCATACGTACACAGTACCCGGACCGCATACGGTCACGCTCGTCGCCTATAATAAGTGCGGATGCAAAGATTCCGCTACCTTCGTCGTTAATGTGAGTAACCTGGACGGGCCGGTGATCACATGTCCGGCGACCGTCTGTGCATCGGCAGAAGCATGTTATTCCACCCCGTCGGGGTGCTCGACCGCAGTGTACACCTGGATCGTCAACGGGGGGACCATTATCGGTCCGTCAAATCAGAACAATATTTGTGTCCAGTGGGGGAGTGGACCGCAGGGAACCATTTCGCTCTTCATCACCGGTTGCTCATCGGTCTGTCCGGACACGACGACAGTGATCGTGCCGATCATATCGACGAACGGGCCTATCTCCGGAAACGCAACCGCGTGTCCGAGCTCGAATGAAATATACACGCTTCCGCTCTGGCCCGGTACGTATTACACCTGGACTCTCTCGGGCGGGGGTACCATCATTTCGGGTATGAACACCAATGCTCTTACGATCCACTGGGGACTCGCGCCCGGAACATACACACTGACGGCGACATGGAATAATATCCTCCTGGGATGCCATGGGACGGCGACGATCATCATCAATGTGAAAGATGTCTTTCAAATGTTTGGGCAGCCGGGCCCGTTCTGCATCGGCTCGACGTCTAATTTCTTCGCGAACAATAATGCCAATTGGACTGTTACCGGCGGAACATTCACAGGCAACGGCACGAATGCGATCGCCGTTACATGGACAACGAGCGGAACGCAAACGGTAACGGCAGTCCCTGTCAATCCGAGCCTGTACTGCAACCCGAGCGTATCGATGACCGTCACGGTTAATTTCGTACCGCCGGCTGTCTCCATTTCGGGGCCCGCCGTCATTTGTACCGGATCGACCTACCAGTACACGGCGACGCCATCGGGAGCCGGGTACGGTTTATTGTGGACTATAACGGGCGGGACGATCGTCGGTTCGCCGACGGCAAACCCGGTCACGGTGCAGTGGACCGGCGCCGGGACAATTTCCGTTCAACAGACGGCAACATCTCCGCCGTTTTGCGCATCGGCCGCGATTTCTCTCCCTGTAACGGTTCTTTCCATTCCGAACATCACGGGACCCGGCAACGTGTGCATGGATCAGACCACTTCATACTCGGCGGGCGGACCGAACCCCGGGATCATCTACACCTGGTCGATCGTCGACGGGCTCGGGAACCCGTCTCCGCTGGGAAGCATTACGACCGGTCAGGGGACGAACGCGATCAGCGTTCTCTGGCATGGACCGGGAGGAAGCGTCAAGATAAAACTGTCCGTCTGTAGCCAAAGCCTTCAGCTTCCGGTAACCATCAATCCGAAACCGACTGCGGGCATTTCGATGACGGGCAAAGTCTGCAATCCCGGAGGCCAGGTTGTTCTGACGGCCAGTGGGGGCGGTACGTATTCATGGAACACCGGCGCAAATACTTCAACTCTTCTTGTGAACACGCCCGGACCCTACTGGGTGGCGGTCACGAATGCGTCCGGATGCACGGATACCGCACGGATCACCGTTCCCGTAAGCCCGGGACCGGTCGCGAGTATCTCGACTCCGAACGCGACAAACTATTGCACGCCGCCGGCACCGACGATCATCGACACGCTCTATGCGCTGCAAGGCCCCGGATATACTTATGTGTGGTCCCCGGGAAACCAGAATACGCCGACGATCGTCGTCAACGCGACCGGATCATACTATGTTGTCGTCACCGATGCGAACGGTTGCTCGTCCACGTCGAATATCATCACGATCACGGCGGGTCCCTGTCCCCCGGGGGGTTGTACCCCGGTAGGATCGATCAGCTTTACGATCACCACGCCGATCTGCAATCCAGTGCAGTTCAACGGTTCATCTTCGGGTGGAATCACGGGTCAAAACTGGAACTTTGGCGATCCGTTGAGCGGGGGAAGCAACACGTCGGCATTGACGAATCCGACGCACTTGTTTACCGCAGCCGGATGGTATACGGTGACGTACAGCGGCGTCGATCCGAATAGCTGCCCGATCAGCACGTCGCAGGCGGTTCCTATCCCGCTCGCGGCGGATTTCAGTTTCGCCGGCCAATGCGGCTCCATCCAGTTCACAGATCATTCGACGTTCCTACCGCCGAACTCCATCACATCCTGGAGCTGGAGCTTCCCCGGAGGATCGCCCTCTTCGTCCACGTCTCAAAATCCGTCGACGAGCTATTCGACCTCCGGCCCGCACAGCGTTACACTGACCGTCTCCAACGGGACGTGCACGGTCTCGATCACAAAGACGGTGACTGTGCCTCCTTTCCCGAGCGCGGCTTTTGTGCTGCCGAGCTCCGCCTGCGCGGGGACGGATATCACGATGTCGGGTTCCGGAGGATCAGCAGTGAGCTGGCTCTGGAACTTTGGCGACGGTGCGACGTCGGGTTTGCAGAATACATCACATGCCTGGACGACAGCGGGGACGTATATCGTCAAGCTGGTCGTAAAGGACGCGAACGGGTGTGCCGATTCGG
>VBOC01000113.1:0-3664 GCA_005877655.1 Ignavibacteria bacterium | reverse complement strand
TCAGCGGCCAAACGCTTCAAACATATTCGGCAACGGCAACGGGCAGTTACACGGTCATTGTGACTGATGCGAACGGGTGCACCTGTACATCGCCCGCCGTTCCTGTCGTGGTGAATCCTCTCCCGCCGGCGACGATCACGCCGAATGTGTCTCCTATTATCTGCGGATCGGGGCTCATTACACTCACCGCCCCCGCGGGACCTTACTCGTATCTGTGGTCGGATGCCTCCACGGGACAGACGCTCACGGTGTTCTTGAATACCCCTGGAATCTATACCTACACGGTGACGGTTACCGATTCAAACACGCCGCCCTGTTCGGCGGTATCGGCGCCCTTCACCATTCACGTGTACCCCATTCCGCCGGCCCCCACGATTACCCCGAGCGGGCCGACGATGCTGTGCAAGGGTGGTTCGCTGACACTCACCAGCTCGAGTGCGCCGAATTATTCGTGGAACACCGGCGCGACAACCCAGTCGATCATCGTGACACAACCCGGCCTTTACACGGTGACGGTCACGAACAACCACGGATGCACCGCCAGCGCAAGCATCACCATCACCTCGGGAGAACCGGACCTGAGTCTCGTTCCGTTCGGATGCGACAAGCTCTGCGATACCGTAAAGATTCCCGGCCCCATTGGCCCATACATCGGTTATTATACCTACCAGTGGTACTTCAACGGGAATCCGATACCCCCGGCGAACGGAATCAACGATACGCTGACGCCCGTGGGAAGCGGAACGTATACCTTGGTCCTGACAGGGCCCGGCCCGTTGTTCTGCAAGGACACTTCCGGCCCATATAACCTGACGCTGACCCATTGCGACAGCCTGCACTGTCACGGCAGAATTTGCGGACGGAAATGGAACGATGCGAATGGAAATCATAAGTTCAATTACGGAACGGAGTTCGGCATTTACCACTGGAAAATCTGTCTCGTGAAATGCAACGTCGATCACTACCCGACCCATGATACGATCGCGTGCACACTGACAGATTCTCTCGGCTTCTATTGCTTCAACAATCTCTGCGCGGGCGAGTATTGCATCGTCGAAGAACACCGCCCGGGATGGCAGCAGACGTGGCCCATTTCTCCGCCGTTCTATCATGTGACGATCACCGACAGCCAGACGGTGATGGGCTTCGATTTCGGCAATAAGAAAAAGTGGATACGGATCATCGATACACGAGATACCATCGGCATCGGGCACGATCAGGTCCTCACGGCCGCGACGTTGATCCCGACCGATTATCCGTGGCCGGTCAAGATATCCTATTCGAGTAGCGGAACCGCTCCGTGGCAGACGCTCTTCGACGGGTTCATCTCCGACAACATCAACCCGCTTCCGTCCTGCCAGCCGGGTCACTATTCCATCAAGCGGAAGCATCTGTCGAATTACACCTTCGACCGGATCTATGTGAACGATACCCTGCGCTCCGACGGCGGAGACTCGGTCGTGGTCGATCTGCCCGATTCAACGAACGGGGCGACGATCCTGTTCCTCAACGTGTTCACACCGGACACAACGGTGAAATTCCACACCTTCACGGCCCCTCAGCTTGCCACGGACGATCAGGTAAAACCGGTCAAGAGGTCTAAGCCGGGCAAGCCGGTCGTCATGCCGAATACCGCCAACCTCATCGACGAGATCTTTAAGCAAGGCGGCGCGCTCCTCGTCGGCAGGCCCGCTCAATTCAATCCTGCGGGGAAGGAGAAGGGCTATCTCCAGCCGGGCAAACAGAGCGATGTCTTCAAGACATTCAACACCAAGGGCATCACAGATACCGGCAAGCCGCGCGGACTCGATTACATCAAGGGGAAGCCGATCCTCAAGCGGCAGAAGACGCTGCCTGCAATCAAGCACAATAACAGGCTCAAGGCTAACCTGCTTGCCCTGCAGATCAACATCGCAGCGAGCGAAACCGCTTCGTCGTAAACACCGGTGGGATTCGGCGACCTCGTGTACGTCAACGGCGGGAGATACCCATTGAACGGCCTGACCATCAATGAGATTGCCGACATTGCGAACGATGAGATGACAAACTGGGAGGGCGTCGACTCGGCGGTGTTCGTCGGTCTCAATGCGACAGTCGAGATGATCAACGCCGCGTTTGCGAAACCGCTCCCGTTTGATCAGAACGATACGCTGGTCTGGGCGGGCGGAAAATTCCAACTCAGAGGATCGCGCGCACTCTCCGAGGTATCGTTCCTCAAACAGGTCATGGGGAATATTCCCACGACCCGGCAGATAAGGCCGGTTGCCGGATCGCAACTCCCTGATCAGTTCGTTCTCAATCAGAACTACCCGAACCCGTTCAACCCGACCACGGTGATATCCTTCACGCTTCCTGAAGAGGCTGTTGTGACGCTGAAAATCTACAACGTCCTCGGTCAGGATGTGGGCGTGCTCATCGACCGTCAGCTCATGGACGGCGGCGATCAAGAGGCGGAGTTCGACGCGCGAAAGCTCTCTTCGGGCGTCTACTTCTACCAGCTGATCGCCCAGACGGCGCCGAACGCTGAAGAGGGAAGTGTTGGGAAGACCTATGTGAGCGTAAAGAAGATGCTGCTCCTCCGCTAGGATCACCAGGCGGAAGGTTTCAAAAGGGCGTCCCTATAACCGGACGCCCTTTTTTTCAATGGGATTACTTTGGCAAGCCCTTCGACGAGACGGTTTTCATCGCATCGACAAAGCGGTCCAATTCCGGGATGGTGGTATAAAGGTTTGGGGTGATGCGCAGGCCGCGGAAGTCGTCCAGCGCAAACGTCGTCGTGTAGATTTTATGCCTCTCCATCAGATAACCGGCCAGCGCGACCGGCTCGGTCCCGATAATCTCGACGTTGCCGATGGCGCACGATTGCGCGTCATCGAACGACGTATTGATGCGCACGCCGGGGAAATTCCTTACCTGATTCATCCAATATCGTGAGAGGTATCTGAGGCGCGCTTCCTTCCGCTTCGCGCCGATGCGCTGATGGAACAGGATCGCTTCGCCGATCGCAAGCTTGGGGGCTGCGCTGTGGGTTCCGATCTCCTCAAATTTTCTGATATCGGAGACCTGCTTTTGTTCCGCCGCCATCAAGGGCCAGATCTTCTCGATCTTTTCCCGCTTGATGAACAATAAACCGGTCCCTTTGGGCGCGTACATCCATTTGTGGAGGCTTGTCCCGAAATAATCACAACCGAGATCCGGTTGTTGGAACGCGAGATGCCCGAACGAATGAGCGCCGTCGACGATCACTTCAATTCCCCTGGATCGGGCGAGGTCACAAACTGCCTTGACAGGCGTAATCTGCCCTGTACTGTTGATGACATGGGAAATCAGAAGAAGTTTTGTTCTCGCCGTAATCCCTCGTTTAAATGCTTCAACGATTTCGTCAGGGCTCTTCGCCGGAACGGGGACCTTCACGAGTTTAAGCACCAATCCCTCGCGGCGTTCCCGCTGACGAAGGGTCGTCAGCATACGGGGGTAGTCTTGCGTCGTGGTGAGAATTTCGTCACCCGGTTGGAAATTCATCCCCATAAGCAGGATCTCCAACGATTCCGAGGCGTTTCTCGTGATGGCAATTTCTTCACGATCGCATCCGAAGAGTTGCGCAAGCCCGGTCCTGATCGTCTCCGTTTGCGGTTCGAGGATGTGCCACATCGTATACGCCGTT
>VBOC01000112.1:16682-18582 GCA_005877655.1 Ignavibacteria bacterium | reverse complement strand
AGGAAAGAAGGAGGATGTTTCCGGGAAGATTCTCGTTGAACGGCTGAAGGCTCTCAAGATGCAGGTCTCAAGGTATAAGGTCGTACCTGATGAGACTACAATCATCGAGAAGGAACTGAAAGACCTGGCGGACGGCGAAAAGGTCGACCTGATCATAACTACGGGCGGAACCGGCGCCGGACCCCGGGATGTGACGCCCGAAGCGACGAAATCGGTCATCAGCCGCCGGCTCGAAGGAGTCGAAGAGACCCTGCGTGCATTCGGGCAAAACCGGCTCACAACGGCCATGCTCTCGCGCGGACTCGTGGGCCTCCGGGGCAAAACGCTGATCATCAATCTGCCAGGCTCACGCGGGGCTGTCGAAGACGGCATGAGCGCCCTCTTCCCCGCGGTCTTTCATGTCTTCAGGATGATGCGCGGGGAGGGGCATGGCTCTGTTCGATCCTAAAAAACGTTTTGTCCCCGGAACCAACTCCTTCGGCAAGCCCAGGACGCCGCCCGGTCAGGTGGCGACGGCGAAATTCCCCGTGCTCACCTACGGCGAGACGCCTCAAATCGATACGAGCGTCTGGCGTTTTCGCGTGTGGGGCGAGGTCGAAGAACCGAAGCTCTGGACATGGGAGGAGTTCATGAAATTTCCGCAGACGACGATCCGGGCCGACTTTCATTGTGTCACGCGATGGAGCCGCTTCGACGATGATTGGACCGGCGTGCTATTCAAAGATCTGGTAAGGTTCATCAGGCTGAAACCAGCCGCGAAGTTTGTGATGCAGCACGCCTATGGCGGCTACACCACGAACAATTCGCTGGAAGTCATGATGAACGAAGACGTTATTTTCGCCCATACCCTCAACGGTCAACCGCTCCCCCCAAATCACGGTGGACCCATGCGGGTCTTCACACCCCGCCGATACGCATGGAAAGGCGCCAAGTGGGTCAACGGTCTGGAATTTCTCGCGAACGACAGCCCGGGGTTCTGGGAGATGAACGGGTACAATACTCCCGCAGACCCGTGGAAAGAAGAGCGGTATGGGTAGCCGTGATATCGGTCCCTGATACTGGGTTCTTCCGATGGAAACCGTGCAAGCAACGCCCCTTCGCGATCGTTGCGTGTCGCAGCATCACGATCGGCATCGCATTACTGGCGCTTATGCCCGATCAGCATGCCTCGGCGATAGAAAAGCGGAGGGGGCTCGTGCGCCGCAACGACACCCCGGTCTGCATCAACCAATGCGATGACTTTTACCTCGAGCCCGACTCGGGGTATGGGCTTACCTATCTCAAGGTGGGTCCGGGCGTGAATATTATCCTCGGACAGTACGTTGATAATCATGTCGAAGTCACGGGATACCGGACCGGATGCGGGGCATGCCTCGATTTGGTCATCAGTGAAATTACCCGCTTGCCCGCGACGGGCGTCTCCGATGATCATGCAAACGGAACCGGCGGACCCGGACTCGCGGGCACATTCCTCCTTCATCAGAACTATCCCAACCCTTTCAACCCTTCAACGACGATCGAGTATTCGCTCCGGCTTGAGGCGCGCGTCGACGTCAATGTGTTCGACATCCTCGGACGCCATGTTGCGACCCTCGTGTCAGCCAGACAGAGGGCGGGTGATTACAGGATCGTCTGGGACGGTTCGGGATTTGTGGGAGGGATTTTCCTCTGCCGATTTCTGGCCTCCGGGAAGGGTCAGAGTGAATTCGTTCAGACTAAACCGATGATCCTTTTGCGCTGATCCCGCGGTGGGTGACTGAGCTTGTCGAGTCTGGACGAGATCCCGCCATAAGTCGGCTGGACGCATCTCCCAACATTGACTTTTATTTGGCTCTTCCCTACATTTCCTTTGAAATCTCTCCGGGGCTCCGCCGGGGAGATAGGGGGCGGAGACGCCATC
>VBOC01000112.1:0-16675 GCA_005877655.1 Ignavibacteria bacterium | reverse complement strand
GGAGCCTCTCAGTGCCGAAGATCAACGTCCATCCGAAATGTTGCAATCCGCAGTATTCGTTCCGACCAGTCGGAGCGACCTCGTTCTATTCCGACTTCCAATCCGAGTTTCTCTGCATTAATTGCTCTTACCACTCGCGGGCACAATCGCCCTCTAACACCTGGGGGAGACCGCGGCTTCAACTCAACCATTCCTGAAGAAAGGAGTGTCGTATGCCAAGATTCCAACGCTGCTCCACGATACTGGCGACCCTTCTGTTCGCCGCCGGGACGCTCATGGCGCAGGGGAACAAGATCGAAGGCAAGGTAACCGATGAAAACGGCTCAGCCATACCGTTTGCCAATGTTCTGGTCGAAGGCACGCGCCTCGGCGCCACCGCGAATCTTTCAGGGGAGTTTGTTATCATCAATGTTCCCCCCGGCACTTACACGCTGGCGGCGAGCGCAATCGGATACAAGAAGTCCACGGCTTCAGTTACCGTCGCCGCGGGTCAGCCTGCCAAACAGGATTTTACCCTCGCCGAAGACGTTCTTCGCCTTCAGGAGATCGTAGTCGCAGGGAGCCTGACCCCGCGCGGAAAACAGGACGCCTCCGTGGCAATCAGCACCCTCGCCCCAGCTGAACTGGAACGTGCAAGCCCGCGCAGTTCGACGGAGGTTCTGCGTTACGTGCCCGGATTTACACGTGTTGAGAGTTCCGGCGGCGAGGTCAATCAGAACATCACGGTTCGCGGTATTCTGGGGGTCGAGTATGTCATGTTCATGGAAGACGGAATGCCCGTGTTCCCGACGATGCATTCGTTTTTCATGAACGCGGACAACCTGTTCAGGCCCGACGAGAATATTGCAAGCGTCGAGGTCGTGCGGGGAGGCAGCTCCGCCCTCTTCGGATCCAACACCCCCGGCGCGATCGTCAACTTTGTCACGAAATCCGGGGGACCTCAAATCGGCGGCTCGCTGAAAACCTCCGTGGGTACCGAAGGGCTGGCGCGGTATGACTTTAACCTCAACGGCCCCCTCGCCGAGGAATGGCGGTTTAATCTCGGAGGATTCTACCGGTACGATCACGGGGTTCGTGATCCGGGCTTTCCCGGCATCAGGGGCGGTCAGGTGAAAGCGAACATCACCCGGCTGCTCGACAACGGATATATCCGGGTATCGGCCAAAATTATCGACGATCGAAATCAGTTCATTCTTCCGTTGCCGTTCCACAATCCCTCCGATCCCCAGTACGTCTCCGGGTTCTCCGATTACGGCTCGATGAACACCAATGAAGGAAATGACCTGAGGGTCGCCACCCCGACGGGCGACCTTCAGCTGCACCTTGATGACGGGCTTCGGACGAAGGCTTCGTGGCTGACGGGCGAGGTCGGGTTCAATTTTCCCGACCAATGGAATTTCCAGAACACCGCGCAAATCATGCAGGACGATCAGGCCTGGAATGCCATCGTGCCTTTTGACATTATGCCCGCCGCCGACTGGGTGAAGTCTCTAGGATTGCCTCCCGCGGCAACGTATCGATTATTCTATACCAACCATTTCGACGGGCTTGGAAATAGACTCCCCTTCAGCACGCCGAACGGACTTGTCGCCCCCAGCGGCCTCTGGCATGTGGAAAAACCGCTTTCCGCATTCCAGGATCAGTTGACTCTCAATAAAACCGTGGACAAACACAAGTTCACACTGGGCCTCTACTTTGCAAACTACTCGCAGGTGAACCACTGGTATTTTACGGATATTCTGACCGACGTGGAAGACAATCCGCGGTTTCTTGATCTGGAATATACGGTCGGAGCGGCGAAATTCGAGCGCACCAAGAATGGATTCAGAAATTTTCTATCGCTCTATGTCAACGGGGCCGGTCAGACCACGGTCGTTTCAGGCGTAGCAGGAGCCGAACTGCAGCTCACCGATCAACTCCGTGCGGATATCGGCGCACGATATGAAGCGGACGATTTCGTACAGTCGGCCGAAAACTCGTCCACGTTCGATCTCGATAAAGACACGGCCACGCTCTACGATCGGGAGGATTTCGGGAACGGGAGTTTCCGGCATTTTAGCCGCAAGATGGAGGATTGGGCCGGCTCCCTGGGATTGAATTACCGTGTGAGCGATGAATTATCGGTCTATGCGCAGGGCAGCCGGGCCTTTAAGATGCCCGCGCTGGATGAGTTCCTCACCGCGCAGGCGGAAGAAAAGGTGGGATTGTTCGACGCCCGCCAGGTCTACTTCGGCGAGGGGGGAATAAAGTACGCCGGGAGACGGGTTGGCCTGGCAGCCGACGCCTTCTACGGGTTGTTGAAAAATATCATCGGGCAGGGAGCCGTAACGGACAGCACCGGGAAAATAATCTGGACCGTTTCGACAAGCCCGGAGAACCGGGCTTACGGATTGGAACTTGAGGTCTCATCGACTCCCGCCGAGGGGTTCAGCATCCTCGGCAGCGGGACCTTCCTCAAGGCGGAGCTGGGAACCGGCGCGGGGGCGGACATAGGAAGCTGGCTCAACGGCGTCCCCAGCGCAATCGGTAACCTCTCTGCCACGTATATGACATCCGGCGTTTCATTCATGGGGGACTGGCACTATGTGTCGAGCCGGTTTTCGGACGCCAAGGCGGGCAATGAACTGCCTGCCTACAGCTACTTTAACTTCGGCCTGGGCTACACATTCCCGGGGCAGGCGATTTCCCTGTCGGCTGATATGCTCAACGCATTCCAGTCGAAGGGATTGGAGGAAGGGAATCCAAGGCTTGCGCTCGTGGGCGGAAAGAACAGCGACCTGTTTCTGGCAAGGCCTCTGTTGCCGCGTCGCTTCATGCTTGCAGCGCATTATCGCTTCTAGTGAGGCCGATCCGAACTCTCTTGCCGTCCTCAATGCCGATGAGGTACATTGCTGCGCTTGCGGCGATCGTCATCAGCTGTCTGAGGGGAGCTCAGGCTCAGGAAGTGCCGCCTGTTCTTGAGTTCCCCCAGGAGGGGCTCGACGATACTGCGGCGTATCAGGGCTATCTCACCCGGTTCTTCAGGGACTCGGAAGGCAACCCCGTGCAGATTGTCATGAATCGCACGAGCGGAAGAATCGTCAACCTCTGGGGGGATGCAGCAAACGAGTCGATCTCGTTCACGGCGCGGAATGCCGAAGGGAAGCCGGCACGACTATTCTGGGATTCGGAGGGCGCCCGGATTACATCTGATCGCCGGGACCGGATCATCGAGTTCAAGCTACGCGCGGAATCCCCGTACATAGAGCTCGGCCTCTTTCTTCTCGGATCGATGAGGAAGGAAAGAGACTATCAGTACCAGCGCAGGCATCTCGACGAGTTCGGCGCCGAGGAGTACATCGAGGAAGAGCTCAAGCTCCTCGTGCGGAATCTGGGACGGCTGCCCGTCAAAGAGCGAGACCGTCAACTCGCTCTGCTGCATGCCAGCAGTGTGGAGGGCCTGAAGCGCCGGCTTTCCCCGTCGATCCGCATCGAACATCGTGACTCGCTGAGCATCGCATCGGTCCGGCAATCGACGGTTGACGGCAGGACTCATCTCTCGCTCAACGTGAGTGTCCCCGCAACCCTCGCGGATGTGCATCGGGAATCGGATCGAATCGCGATACGATCTATGAGCGGAAAACCTTTCTCATTGACCCTGCGGCTTGCCACCGATTCCCCGCCTCTCACCCCGTTGACTCGCGGCGAAATATTCACGCAGGATTTCATCTCCTTTTACTCCCGCGAGAAGCACAGGTGCGAGGATCACATCAGCATCGGCCTTTCGTCCGAGGCCGACACGGTGAACCGGTGGTCCTGTCTGCGTTTTCAATGGCTTGATCGCCAGGTCAGGAGCACGGAACTGCTGAGTTACAAGGAAAAATTGATGGCGGGGCTTCCGAATTTCGCCACCTACTTCGGCAGGGACATGATGATGACGGCTCTCATGATGGAACCGGTCTGGTCGGCCTCGATGCAGGAGCATGTCATCGCGAGCGTGCTGCGAAAGCTTTCACCCGAAGGAAACGTGAGTCACGAAGAGGCCCTGGGGGGTCAGGCCATTCGCGAGAATGCCGGCGAGTACAACCTGCTCATCGAGCGCTACTTTGCCGGGCGTCGCCGGGGGGCCGGCCTGAGGGCTGAACGCACTCTGGCGAAGGCACGCGAGCTCGTCGGGGATTTGCAACGGGTGAGAGAAAACTACATCATGGTGGACGATGATTTTCAGCTTCCCGTGCTCGAAGCGAGATACCTCGCGAGAGCCGATATCCCCTCTCAGCGCAAACGGGCATTCCTCCTTGAAACCGAGCCGCAGAGAGGAGCGACGCGCCTCTCGCTCCTCATTCAAAATCTGCTTTTCGATCTGAACCGGGCGGCCCCTTATGTCAACCGGCCGGATGCCCTTCATCTGGTGAGCTTTCCCCGGCGCGATCACAAGGGATGGCTATCCGCCAGCTGGCGCGACAGCGATGCCGGGTACGGCCACGGACGATTTCCGATGGATGTCAACGTCATCTGGGTGCCGAAGGCGCTCGAGTCGATGGAGCGAATTCTTACAGAGCTTCCCGGGCTCGGGCTCACACCGAAAGCGGTCGATTCTCTTGTTCCGAACCTGCGCGGGACCGCGCTACATCGGTATCTCAGGAAACCGGGAGAGCTCGCACCGGCCATAGCGGTCTGGAAGCGTGCGGGAAGGCATTTCAAGGTTCATCTGGGCACCGAGGGGGTCCAGAAGGCGGTCAGGGCCAAGCTCAAATGGCTCAACGAGTCTGAGCGCCGCTATTGGGACGCCGTGCTTCAGCGAAGCGGGGCCGACTCGCGGGGAATCGATTTTTTATCGGTGTCGCTCGACTCGGCGGGCAGGCCTGTTCCCATTGTCAACACCGATCCGGCGGCTGAACTGTTCCTCGGCTCATTCACCGAGGAGATCCTCCAAAAGAAGATCCAACCCGACGAGGTGATTCGCCTCATCGATGCAATCAGGCGCCCGTATCCGGTCGGCCTGTTTGTTGAGGGTCTGGGTCCTCTGGTTGCCAACGACGCCTATGCGTCGCCCCAAATCTGGGAAAGTTTCAAGAGGGATCGTTACCATTCCCCGCGCGTGGTGTGGGGCAGGGAAGTCAACCTCTTTCTTCTCGGCTTATCGAAACAGATCCTTGCAGCCCGCGATGAGGAGGGGAGCCTGCGAGATTCCGCGCTGGTCTCCTGTGTGGGAGAATTTCAAGCTGCGCTCAAAGCAACCGCCGCCGCTGTGGAAGCGTCGGGTTTGAAGCAAAACGAGCTGTGGAGCTACCGGATCGAGGGGGATCGCCTGCTGCCGGTCCGCTACTCCACCAGCTCAGACGTCCAGCTCTGGAATGTGACCGATCTTGCCGTTCAATACCTCCTCGACCGGCTATCGGCGATGGAATGAGCCCCCGATACGCCGTGCGCTTTGGAGGCGCCGTCCTCACGACGCTTTTCATTGTCCCCGGAACATCCGCCCATGCCCAACCGCCGTGGCATCCGATCCGCGTCATCGTCGGCGAAACGCTCGACTCCCTTCTTGAAGATGAAGACACTGACGGCGACAAGAAAATCACGATCGATGACCCGCACCTTCCCGGCAGCCCCCGCGGCGACAAGCGCTTTTGGATCGTGACATCCGATAAGCAGCGGTTTGAAGTCTCGGGCACCTATTTCCTCTCGCGCACAGGAGAATCGCCTGGACACCCTCGAGCTCCTTCCCGGCCGACGCTCTTAGCTCCCCGTAAACCGGATTTCACGATCGATCCGGGAACTGTACTGGGCCCGGCTGACGAGGCGGGTCGACGAGCAGGGACTGGCGAAAATTTTCATCGACGAGAAGAGTGTCACAATTGACGGCTTCCGCTACGTCTACGTGCCGTATTCGGATACGCTTGCCTATGGCTACTTTGTTGAGGTCGCCGGCCGGCATCAGGATTGGAAGATGAAGGTCGTGCGCCTTCCGGAAAAAGTCACTCCGGGCTATGTGCGCAGTCTTGACGGCCGGCACGGAATACTGAGTTTGGAGATGCGTCCCCGGGCCGCGGGGGGAGGATACGAAGGCGCACCCTTTGTCGTGCCCGGCGGCCGGTTCAACGAAATGTACGGCTGGGACAGCTATTTTATCGCGCTGGGACTCCTGCGGGATGGACGCATCGATCTGGCGAAATCGATGGCGGATAATTTCATCTATGAGATCACCCGCTACGGAGCGATTCTTAACGCCAACAGGTCCTATTACCTCACCCGATCACAGCCGCCATTTTTCACGTCCATGGCATTGGCGGTGTATGATCAACTGCCGAAAGAATCCTCGAGCAGAGAATGGCTTCGGCGCGCAATTCTGGCGGCCGTCCGTGAATACAAGGATGTTTGGATGAACCCTCTCCGGCTCACGGCGACGGGACTGAGCCGCTATTATGACGCCGGAATCGGTCCTCCTCCGGAGGTGGAGCCCGGACGCTTCGACGGGGTGTACGCTTCGTATGCGGCTGGACTCGGCAAGGAGTTGAAAACCTTCGAATCGGAATACCGGTCGGGCAAGCTCGACGTCGGCGAACTGGACGCCTACTTCTCACATGACCGGAGCATGAGAGAATCGGGGCACGACGCCAGCTATCGTCTTGAAGGCCGGTGCGCCGATCTTGTGACAGTCGATCTCAATTCGCTGCTGTACAAGATTGAGACCGATATCGCCCGGACGCTCGAAAAGGAATTTTCGGGAACGCTGGTCAGCGGGCCGGGCCGGGTCGAGGAAAGCGCCCGGTGGTACAAGCGGGCCGAGAAGCGAAAGGACCTAATCAACAAGTATCTCTGGAATCGGGAGAGGGGTATGTTTTTTGATTACGATTTCGTGCATCACCGGCAAAGCGATTACGTGAGCGCGACAACCATGTATCCTCTCTGGGCCGGACTCGCTACGGGGGAGCAGGCGGAACAGATGATGAAAAAGGCGCTGCCTCTTTTGGAGATGCAGGGGGGGATCGCCGCCTCTACGGAACAATCACGCGGCCGCATAACTCCGGAACATCCTTTGCGCCAGTGGGATTTCCCGTTCGGCTGGGCCCCGCACCAGATGCTGGTGTGGCGGGGTTTGTTGAATGCCGGGAAGGATTCAATCGCTCAACGATTGGTCTATCGCTGGCTGTACACGATGGCGGTCAACGCGGTTAATTACAACGGCACCATTCCTGAAAAATTTGATATTGTCAATCGCACACATCAGGTTTTTGCCGAGTATGGAAACGTGGGCACGAAATTTTCGTACATCACGCGAGAGGGCTTCGGATGGACGAACGCCTCGTACGAGGTCGGACTGGGCATCCTCCCGGAGCAATTCCGGGATTCGCTCGACCGTCTCATCCCTCCGGAGTGGATTTTCGGGAGCCGGTAGCCCCTGCTGTACAAGACGGGACGGGATGGAATGAGTTAAATCCGGGGTACTCCACATGTTTGTGCTTCTCGCGATTTTTTGTTAGAATAGGCACCGGTCGCTGCCGGAGAACGTTATAACAGTGAAAGGAGATTACCATGCATCTGAAGGTCCATCCGGAGAATCCTCAGAAGAGGCACATCGAGCGCGCGGCAGGCGTCCTTCGCGACGGCGGTGTCATCATTTATCCCACCGATACGGTGTACGGGATCGGTTGCAGCGTCTATAATACTCATGCGATAGAGAGGATTTATCAGATTAAACGACAGGATCGCTCCAAACCGTTCAGTTTTATTTGCTCCGATCTCAGTCATATCAGCGAGTACGCGAGCGTCTCAACCGCTGCCTTTCGACTGATGAAACAGTTGATCCCGGGCCCGTATACTTTCATCCTGCCCGCAAGCAGATTGAAGCAATTGCCGAAGAGCGTGATCTCGAGGAGAAAAGCGGTGGGCATTCGCGTGCCGAAGAACAAAATATCCCTCATGCTTGTCGCTGCCCTCGGCCACCCCCTCCTCAGCGCCGGCGTTGCCGATGATCGGGGAGAAATTATCAGCGACCCCGAGATCATCCGGAGCCGGTATGAACCGGTTGTCGACCTGGTCCTGAACGGGGGAAACAGCCTGCTCGAGCCTTCGACGATCCTCGATCTGACCGAGGAGCAGCCGGTCGTCGTCAGGCAGGGCGCGGGCGATGTGAGCATGCTGATCGCCGCCTAAGCGATACTTTCTTCGCACACTCTGATGTATCTCAAGACGAATACCCTGACCCTCACCGAGCGGCGCTCTTTCATCCACGGCGAAAAGCTCGATGTGGTAGCGGTGTACGCCGACTTGCGCGGGTTCGCGCAATGGTCGCTCACTTCCTCGGCCTCCGAAATCACGCGGGTGATCGAAGTGGTCTACGACCGCGTCATCCAGCTCGCATTTTTTTACAAGCACACGTTCCATAAATTTCTTGGGGACGGGTTTGTGCTGATCTGGGAGGTGAAGGACCACGGCTCCCGGGCCGAGGCGCTGCACTGGGCGCTGGCCGCGGCGTTTGAGATTCATAAGCGCTACTGGTATATCGCACAGCAGTTGCGCTTTCCCTCGCCGTCGGGATTCGGCATCGGTATCTCGCTCGGGGAAGTCGTCCGGATTGATCCTGAGACGTTCATACCCGAGATGAACGAACCGGACTTCGTCGGGTACCCGATGAACTGCGGGGCGCGCCTGCAGAAGCTTGCCGGCCCTTACGGGACGGTGATCGACAGCGGTGCGGCCGACGTTGCGCTTGAGAACCCGGAGAGGGTGCTGCGAACAGACAACAACATCCTCTCGCTTGAATTGGTCATGCCGAACAACAAGGCCATCGCGATGGCGAGCAAAATCTCCGGTCTGAACGAAAACGACATTTTCGGTTTTCGCTACGTCATCTGGCCCTATGTGAAAGATGCCCTCTGGCGGATCGATGGGAGGGCATGACCACGACGCGCGCCGAGCAGCATGCAATCGTTGAAACGTTGAAGGATTATTTCCCCAGGATGCGGGGCCGGGACCTGGATGAATTCGAGATGATGCGGAAGAGGGATCGCGACGACGAGGATCTCGATGAAATGACGCGCCGGCGTCTCACGGAACTGTACGTGAAATACGTTCCGGAACGCCTCCGTTGAGTCCACGGCAGGACTAAGCTCGACGAGCGGCGGCAAGTCTGGCCCTCTCACAGGTTCAAGCCCCGGGTATTTATGCCCGTCATACTCAAAAAGAACTACGGCCGTCCCATCGGAGAGATCCGGGCCGAAATCCACAACCGCCTCGCAGAGGGACGGGGGCGCACGTTCATCTACGTTGTTCCGACCAAGCGCAAGCTGCGGGACGTTCAGCGGGAATTTCTTACAGAGGTTCCGGGAGACGCCGGTCCCGCATTCTTCCTGTTCACACTTGAGACGCTCGCGGCCCGCCTTTTCACGCTGATCTGCCCGCCGAGGCGGATCGTCGCCGGTCCGGCGCAATCGGTGCTGGTCAACGAGGCCGTCCATTCTCTCAGAAAGTCGCTCCGGTATTTCCGCATTCCTTCCGGGAACAGGCTGCCGAAAGGCACGTCGCAGAAACTTGTTGACGTCATCAACAAGTTCAAGGAACTCGGAATCTATCTCTCCGTTCTGTATTCCGAAGTCGAGGCGTCGGCCCCCGATGAGCGCCTCAAATTAAGCGATATCCTCTCCGTCTATCAAGCCTACGAGAACCGGCTGGGGGATCATTTTATCGACGCCGGGGGGATGTTGAAGAGCGTGAACGCCGCCTGGGACACGAAGGTCAAATCGCGGATGGTGAGAGACCACTTTTCGGAAGTCGACACGATCATCGTGTCGGGTTTCGATGAATTCTCCGATCCGGAGCTGACGATGCTGTTCAACCTTTCGGAAATATCCGGCGTCGGCATGCTGGTTTCGTTCGACTATCACCTCGATAACGAGGAGATCTTCGGGCACCTGCGCGAGAACTATCAGAAGTTCCTCGAGATGGGATTTCAAAAAGTCACGGCCCCGGGCAACGGGCGCCCCACATTTGAGGACCACATCAGACAGCAACTGTTCCGGCGCGGTCCCGCTCTCCCGGGACGGGCGGAGAAGGATCAGCCGGGACGGCAGCGGTACGACTGCCGCGATTCGGTCACGCTCCTCTATCCGCGCGACCGGCAGCAGGAAGTGGAAACCGTCGCAAAGCTCATTAAGCGCCTCGTCAGGGAAAAACCGGGCCGGGATCTGAGTAAAGTCTGCGTGGCGACGTATCAACCCCAGGTGTACGCAAGATTGTTTCGGGAGACGTTCAGCCGTTTCGGCATCCCGGCCAACGTCACCGACCGGTATTCCCTCGACCAATCGCCGCTGGTGGTTTCTCTGCTCGCCCTCCTCGACGTTCAGGATCGTAACTTCCGCCTGAAGGATCTGATGCGCGCACTCGCGAGCCCGTATCTCGTCATTCAATCCGGAACCGGCCGCGTCGACGCCGGAAACCTCTACGAGGTCGGGACGCGCCTCAAGATGACCGCCGGCCAGATCGCCTGGCATAACCGGATCGAGCAGCGGTTGGCCTCTGTGCGGGAGGAATTATCCGTTGCCGCGGACGAGATCGAGGAGGTTCAATTGCGGAGAGAAGAGACGATCCTCCGCAGGGCTCAGGCGGACATCAACGCTCTCTCGGTACTTCTGCAGCGTTTCAGCCAGAAGATGTCCCCGCGACAATTCAGGGATCGCCTTTTATCCCTCATGAAGGAGTTGAAGCTCGTAGAAAGCATCCTGGCGGTGCCGGTGTCGATTGCCGGCGAGGAGCAGATAGAAAAGGACTCCCGTGCCTATCAGAAGTTCGTCGCTTTTCTGGACGAGTTTCTGGATATCCTGGCTCTCGAGCGCGGAGGGTCGGTCCATGAGGGCCTCAAGTTCTACCTGGATCGACTGCGGACGGCGGTCGCGCAGGTTCGGTACAACGTGCGGCAGAAATACGGATACGGAGTTGTCGTAACATCTTTCGATGAGACACGCGGATTGGGATTCGAGGTGATGATTATCGTGGGCCTTGTTGACGGCGAGTTTCCGCCCGCCTATCATCCCGAGCTTTTCTTCAGCAAGGCGCGCCGCGAACGCGGGGAACGCTTTCATTTGACCGAGCACCGGTACCTGTTCTACCAGGTCCTGACAAATTTCACCGAACATCTCTATCTCACCGTTCCCCGGTACGACGGCGAGACGCAGGTGGTTCCATCCTCATTCGTCGACGCGCTTACGAAAGTCGTCGATTTGCAGGACTTGCGGGAGAAACTCCCGGATGAATTCTCGGACAAGATTTACGGAGAGGACGAGCTCTTGTTCCGGATCGGCCATCAGCTCGGGGTTTCTCCCGGCTGGGACGCGGTTGCCGCTCTTCCCACCCCCTCCCCTGTGCGGAAGGAGCTCCTCGATTGCATCGGCCACATGCGGCGTGCCATCGAAGTCGAGCGAAGCCGCACGGGGGGAGCCGGCCTGCCGGAATATAACGGAAGGATACTCGATCATGTCGGGCCCGATGCAAGGGCCGATCTTCTTAAGCTGCGCGATGCCGTGTATTCCGTGACACAGCTCGAGTCTTACGGGAGATGCCCGTTTCAGTTCTTCGTCGACAAAGTGCTTCGCCTGAATGTAATCCCGGAGATCGAAGAAGGCGTTTCGCCTCTGGAGCGCGGTGGGATGATGCACGAAATACTCTTCGAGTTTTATGTCAAGCGGCGGGATCGCGGCCTTCCCCCGCTCTCCGAAGGGGACGAAGCGCAGTTTCAGCAGGCGGTTGATGAACTCCGGGAGATCGCCCTTCGGCGGTTCGGCGAATGGGACTCTATCGCCGACGCGTTCTGGGACATCGACAAAGAGTTGATCCTCGGTTCTGAGAACCGCAAGGGCATTCTGAACGAATTTCTTGAAATGGAGCGCGATCTGAAGCTCGAAGTCGAGCCCTCCTATTTCGAAGTGACGTTTGGAACCCGGACCGGCTCGAGGAA
This sequence comes from Ignavibacteria bacterium, assembly GCA_005877655.1. Taxonomy (GTDB): domain Bacteria; phylum Bacteroidota; class Ignavibacteria; order UBA10030; family SZUA-254; genus VBOC01. The sequence goes on along the minus strand of VBOC01000112.1, from coordinate 4,743 downwards.
AATCGCCGACCCGCTCCTGAAACTCGACGCTCCCGTCACGGCCGGACGGGTCCGGCTGCGGGGCAGGATAGACCGCATTGACATCGGCAAAAAAAGCTTCAGGATCGTCGACTATAAAACCGGCGGGAGAGTCGCCCGGCGGCACGATATGGACCTCGGGATGAGCCTCCAGCTCCCGGTTTACCTGTATGCAGTCGAGGAGATACTTCATTCAAAACGCCCCGGCAAACCAAAGGGAGCGGCCGGGATTTACTACTGGCTCAAGCTGCCGGTGGAGCAGAGGCTTGGGCTCGGGAGCGCAGAGCATCTCGAAGAGGTTTTTCACGCGAGGAAGCAGATGCAGCTCGTCGGGACGGATGAGGAGCTGAAACAGATTATCGATCAGGCCATCCGCTTCGTGAACGAGTATGTCGAAAGGATTGCCGGAGGCGATTTCCCCGTCGATCCCAGGGTCCCCGCGGATGTGTGCCCTTACTGTTCCTTCGGCACAGTCTGCCGGATACGCACGCTCAAACCGGGCGATGCCGTAACGCCGAGGGATGAACCGAACGAATCATGAAACGCAAGTTCCGGAGGACGTATGGAAGACGAAATTCTCGATGAGGAGTTCAGCATCATGTACCAGGAGGCGGAGCGGATGAAGGTATTGGATTCGACGACCTTCCTCAGGCCGGTAAAGAACCTCAAGCTCAAGAAGCCCGTCATGATCGATGTCGGTCAGACGGTCGCGGAGGCCCTCTCGCTCATGCAGACGAAGTAGTTCGGTTGTCTGCTCGTGACGCGCGGGAGCGCGCTGGCGGGCATCCTGACAGAGCGTGACATCGTCGCGAAGGCGCTGGGTGAGGGGCGGGATCTTGCCAGGATCCCCGTCACGGAGATCATGACTCCCGACCCGATCACTCTGCAGCCCGATGACAGCGTCGCGTTTGTCATGAACGCGATGCACGTCGGCGGCTACCGCCATGTCCCGATCGTCGACGAGCGCAATCAACCGCTTGCCGTCGTCTCGGTGAAGGATATCATCGCCTTCATCGTCGAAAGTTTTCCCGAAGAGATCCTGAACCTGCCGCCCAAGCCGATCAGGAAGGCCAAACGGCAGGATGGGGGGTGAGTTCAGGAGAGGAGACGAAGCCGTCGGCGGAGTGACCGGCGGAAGGACCCCTCTTGGGGGGAACATCCATGACGAGCGACAGGCGAACGGATCATCCCCGGATCATTGAGCCGGAGTTCCTGCTCGGAGGGTACAGCACGGGCTATTTCCCCATGGCAGATTCGCGGTCGGGCGAGATACGCTGGTATGCGCCGGCTCTCCGGGGCATCATCCCTCTTGAATCGTTCAGGGTTTCGAGAAGTCTCCATCAAACCCTCCGGAAGAAGAGTTTCGATGTCCGGGTGAACGCCTCTTTCGAGCAGGTCATTCGCGCCTGCGCGGAAAGAAAGGATACCTGGATATCCGAAGAAATCGTACAGAGCTACCTGCGGCTCCACCGTCTGGGCTTCGCGCACAGCGTCGAGTCGTGGAAGCACGACATTCTTTCGGGCGGGCTGTACGGCGTAGCTCTCGGCGCGGCGTTTTTCGGCGAGTCGATGTTCAGCCGTGAGAAGGACGCCTCGAAGGTGGCGCTGGTTCATCTGGTTGAGCGGTTGCGCTCGCGGAAATTCGACTTGCTTGATACCCAGTTTGTCACGCCGCATCTGGCACGCTTCGGCGCAGTCGAGATTGACCGCGCCGACTACCTTGTGCTTCTGCGGAAGGCCGTCCGTAAAAAAAGGTCGTTTCTGGATTGACATCCTTCGCGCGACTGCCTATATTAACGGCTCAACGTAGGAGACAATGTATGGCAAGATTTCTCGCCTCTCTGTTCCTCTCTTTTCTGTGCGTGTTTGGATTGCAGTCCCAGAATCCCGACCGTCCGATCGTGGCGATTAAATGCGGCAGGCTCATCGACGGCAGAAGCGATAAAATCCGGGAGGGAGTCACAATTATCATAGAAGGCAGCACTGTCCGTAGCGTCGGCGGATCGATCCCGGAGGGTGCGCGGGTAATCGAACTCGGGTCCGCCACAGTTCTGCCGGGAATGATTGATTGCCACACTCATGTCCTGCTCCAGGGCGATATCACCAGTCAGGATTACGACAACCAGCTTCTGAAGGAATCGATACCGTACCGGACGATCCGGGGAGCGGTGGCCGCTCAGGCCGCGCTCCGGAACGGTTTTACGACGATACGCGATGTCGAGACGGAGGGTGCGATGTACGCCGACGTCGATATCAAGAAGGCCATCGCCAACGGAATTATCGACGGGCCGAGAATGTTTGTTTCCACGCGGGCGCTCGACGTCACCGGCGCCTATCCGCTCTTCGGGTATTCGTGGGAACTCCGCATGCCGAAGGGGGTCCAGGTCGTAGACGGCGTGGATGAATGCCGCAAGGCGGTCAGGGAAGAGGTGGAGAACGGGGCGGATTGGATCAAGGTGTACGCCGACCGGAGTTACTACTTCGCGCCCGACGGCGCGCTCCACAGCATCCTCACGTTTACTTTTGAAGAGCTCAAGGCGATCTGCGATGAGGCGCATAAGCTCCATCGAAAAGTTGCCGCTCACGCAATCGGAATCGACGGAATTGAAAACTCGCTGCGGGCCGGAGTGACCACGATCGAACACGGTGACGGTTTTACCGACGAACTGATCGTGCTGGCGAAACAAAAGGGCGCGTACTGGTGCCCCACGCTCTTCGTGACCGAATACGTGTCGGAGGGGCGCGCCGCCGAAGGACGTCCGATTTATAAACAGATGATCCAGCGCCAGCGCGAGGCCTTTGCAAAAGGGGTGAAGGCGGGAGTAAAAATCGCCTTCGGCACGGACGCTGGCGGGTTCGCATGGGATGTAAACGAAGCCGTCGAGTTCAAGAGAATGGTGGATGCCGGCATGTCGCCCATGCAGGCAATCAAGGCCTCCACTTCGGTCGCCGCCGAGCTTCTCGAGATGGGCGGGAAACTGGGCGAACTGATACCGGGCGCCCTTGCCGATCTCGTCGCCGTCCAGGGGGATCCGCTCAAGGACATTACACTGCTGGAACAGGTGAGGTTCGTGATGAAGGACGGAAAGGTTTATCGAAACGATATTAAATAGTTTGACACTGGTCCTTCCTCAGAGGATTTGATGGTCCGGGGCGTTGCGATTCCCTCACTCACCCTCATCATTCTCAGCGCCGGAGGGCCAGGCTCAGGGCAGTCCGCAGACTCTTCAGGGATCGCCGAGATCCGGAGCGTGATCGAGATCCAGGCGAAGGCGTGGAACAGGGGCGATATCGACGGTTATATGGAATACTACTGGCACTCCGACAGCATGTTGTTTACAAGCGGCGGACAGATCCGGAGAGGCTGGCAGGCAACGCTTGATAAATACAAGAAGAGCTACAACTCCAGAGAGAAAATGGGAACATTGCGATTCTCAGAGGTCGAGGTTCACCTCTTATCGCCTGAATCGGCATGGGCGTTCGGACATTGGGAGCTTAAACGAAAGAATGATCATCCCGGAGGCGTTTTCACGGTGATCTTCAGAAAATTCGCGGACGGGTGGAAGATCATCCATGATCATACGTCTGCGGAGGCCCGGAAGTGAACGTCTCTTCCTGTTGCAATATCGGGGTGTAACATTCGGTGACTCAGGACGTGAAAGAGACTGACGTTGTCCACGAAACCAGCCTCCCGGGGCTGAACTTCGTCAGGCGCGGCAAGGTCCGGGATATTTACGACCTTGGAGAGCACTTCTTGATCGTCGCGACCGACCGCCTCTCCGCGTTTGACGTCATCCTTCCGCAGCCCATCCCCTTTAAGGGGAAGGTCCTGACCCAGATTTCGAACTATTGGTTCGGGATTATGCGGGAGGTCATTCCCAATCATCTTGTGACGAGCGATATCGAACAGGTTTCCTCCTCCTTGCGCACCTACCGGGAACAACTGATTGGCAGGAGCATCGTCGTCAAGAAAGCAAAACCGCTCCCCGTTGAGTGCATCGTCCGCGGATATCTCTCCGGTTCGGGATGGAATGAATATCGTGAATCCGGATCGGTGTGCGGCATCAGGCTCCCCGGCGGTTTGATTGAATCATCCAGGCTGCCGGAGCCGATCTTCACCCCCTCGACCAAGGCGGATGTGGGTCACGACGAGAACATCACGTTCGAGCGGACCGTTTCCATGGTCGGTAAAGAAGTCGCTTATAAAATAAGAGAAGCGGCGCTTTCCATTTATCGCCTTTCCTGCCGGATCGCGGAGGAGAGGGGAATCATTATTGCCGACACGAAGATGGAATTCGGCTGGTTCGGCGACGCACTGATATTGATCGACGAGCTTCTGACTCCCGATTCATCAAGGTTCTGGCCGAAGGCTTCGTATCAGCCGGGCAAGGCGCAGGAGAGCTTCGACAAGCAGTACGTGAGGGATTATCTGCTTTCGATTAATTTTAACAAGCGCCCGCCCGCACCGATGCTCCCTCCCGGAATAATTGAAAAAACTTCAGAACTTTACCGGGAAGCGCTCAGGAGATTGACGGGAAAGGAGGTCGCGTAGTGATTCGCTTTGCGGCCGCGTCCGGGGGAACCTGCCGGTTATCGTGATCAGCGTTAGTTGGTTTCTTGGACTATCTACAACGAGTTCAGCGCGTCGGCAATGCCTGCCGATTTCTCTACACTGTGGTTGCCAGCATAGACGAGTGTGAACCTCTCCGGAATTCTGTTGCTTGG
>VBOC01000111.1:11469-13094 GCA_005877655.1 Ignavibacteria bacterium | reverse complement strand
GGCAAACGTCATGGAGGCGGCGCGGGATTTCGGCAAGAAAATGTACGTCCTCGACCGTCCGAATCCGATTAATGGCATCGATCTCGAAGGCCCTGTCCTCGACATGACATTGATTTCGTTTTTCGGATTATTTCCAATCCCTGTGCGGCACGGCTTGACGCTGGGCGAACTCGCCCGGATGATCGTGGGCGAGGGCTGGTTGAATTACAACTCAAACGTCGACCTGACCGTTGTGCCGATGGAAGGGTGGAAGCGGTCGATGTGGTATGACAGCACCGGGCTCGCGTGGATCCCCCCCTCGCCGAATATGAAGACGCTCGCCACCGCAACAGTCTATCCGGGGACCTGCTTTTTCGAAGCGACGAATATCTCCGAGGGGCGCGGAACCCCGAAGCCGTTCGAGTACATCGGAGCTCCGAATCTCAACAGCGAAAAGGCCGTTTCATTGCTCAACCGGCTCCGCCTGCCGGGGGTTCGATTCTCGCCGGTTATTTTCACTCCAAGGGCAGACTCCACCAGCGCGCCCGATCCAAAGTTCAGGGACAAACAGTGCCGGGGGGTCTCTGTTCGGGTTGTCGACCGGAAGAAGTATCGCCCCGTCCTCACCGGACTGATGATGCTTTCAATATTACACGACCTCTATCCCCGCAAGATCCAGATCCTCCAGGGACGGCTCGACCGGCTCACCGGTGACACGAATATCGGAGAGAGAGTGATGAGGGGGAAAGTGGAAAAGGAGATCCTCGAGCAGTTCAAATCGCAGCTCGATCAGTTCAAGCAGCGCCGCGCAAAATATCTTCTTTATCCGGAGTAACAGCCACCCCTCTATCTTCTCAGTTTCCGTCTTGCAGTTCGTTAGTTTCCGATGCGATTCTTTGACATTCTGAGGGATTTTTTATATATTGAGCGCGATTTTTATGACTCTGACGTCTGAAGACGCTTTATGCCCCAGGATAATCTGCCCGATCAAACTGAGAAGCGTCGGTACACGGTCGTTGTCTTCAAAGAGGGCGCAACCGGGTCGACCCGGACGTTCTCCTTCTCGAGGAAGGGCCTCGCGATCAGCCTCTTTTCCTCAATTCTCGTACTGATTCTGCTGACGCTCGCCGGAATTGTTTATACTCCCGTGGGTACCTATCTGCCGATAAGGGACAAGGAGAAGCAGAAGCGATACGGCAACCAGATTCTCGACATCCAGAAGCAGGTGCTGACGATCTCGAAGGCAATGGACGCCCTGCGTGCGTACAACTTTCGGCTGAGGAAGGCGATGGGCGAGACACTCTCTGCGCCTGAGAGCGTAGCCCTGGCCTCGGCCATCCTCGATTCATCGGCGCCGTCCGCACCCCCCGAAACTGTGGTTTCGAACGGCGGAGCCGCTTCGGCGACGGCGCCGGAACAGCAGGCCGGTTCCGCAAAAGGGGCACTGGAAGTCCCTCTCACGATGCCGGCTGACGGTTACCTCACGAAGAGTTTCGAGCCCGGGCAATTTCATTATGGAATCGACATCGCGGGGAAACCGGGAACAGGCGTCCTCGCTGCGGCCGACGGCCATGTTCTCTTCGCGGGATGGACGTATGACGACGGGTTCGCCCTCATGATCGCCCATGCGGAGGGGTTTGTGACCG